>CAZNGL010000126.1:0-8749 GCA_964572405.1 uncultured Bacteriovoracaceae bacterium | reverse complement strand
CCGTTCCGGACCTGATGGTGCGGAAGATCGCCGACCGGACCCGGGAATAGAAGAGGTTGTGCGCACGCAGTCCCCGCACCCGGGGGTGTCTTCTCATCGCCTTCTCGAAGGCGGCATGGCTCTTCGCGGTCCATCCGCCGCTGCGCATGACAGCCCCTGCGTCCGTTCCGCAGGCGTGCCCGATGAGAAAGGAGGCGCAGATGCCGCTGCCGCCCCGTGCCTGTACATGGCCGAGGATATCGCCTGCCATGACGAGGCCTGGCTTGAGCGAGAACGGAAAGATCATGCCGCCCATGGGCACGGTGGACTCCATTTCGTAGACAGGTTCAACACCCTCCGTGTGCCACTGGAACACGGGGTGGAGACGCGCGAACTCCTCGAAGTCAGGCATTGCCGCACCAGGCGAGGTGTTGAGGAGGAGCAGCTCGGCCTCATTACCGGACCTGGGGAAGATGGCGCCGATGGTCATGCCCTGCGGGGCAAGGTGGAAATGGTACTCGAGCCTGTCCGGGATCCCGGAATATCCCTTCACGAGTTGCTTGCGTATGGCCATGTCCATGCCTGGCGGCCTTTGGTAATACCCCGTGCCCACCGTATCCATGGCCCCGGTGCACAGGAACACCGTGCCTGCATGAAATACCTCTTCACCACGATCCGTCCGGGCCACGGCGCCATTCACGGTCCCATTATCCTCTGCCAGGCGCACCGCCCTGACACCGGTCCGGATGTCCACGCCAAGCATCCTGGCGCGGTCCGCCATGCGGCAGATGAGATCTGGCCAGGCAAAGACGATGTTGGGGTTGGTGATGGTTCGGTCCACGAAGACGGAACCGGTGTGGGAATAGTAGCGCCGCCTGCGGATGCGAACCCTGGCGATGGAATCGAAGAATCCCTGACCGAGGATTTCCTCCATCTGCCTGTCAGCCCGGATGGTCTCACCCCTGCGCTCACTCCCGAGCATGTCCTGCCGCTCCAGCACCGTCACCTCCATGCCGCCCTGTGCCAGGCCGATTGCAGCGCCCAGTCCCGCCGGTCCTGCACCGATCACCAGGGCCTTGACCCCGTGTGCCGTGCTCATGCATCCCCCTGATATGGCTTGAAAAGCCTTTCATTAGAGCAATATCTTTATTATTTGCCTTTTCTGTTCATAGTTAAGAGATGTTAATTTAATATATTACAGAAAATAAACCGACAATATATCGGCAGTAATGCGCAGATCGACCGTATTTTCTCTTGCATTCTTTCACGTCCTGCTCTATGAATACCGCTGATACGAGTTTTGGCGCCTCTGATCCCTGATGGGAGGCCCTAGAGCCCACTGATGCTTCAGTGGGTTTTTTTCTTTTCAGGTTCCAGGGTGCCGGATATCCGCAAGCCAGGCCTCTGCCGGAACCATCTTCCCGAGCAGGGCACTGAAATGATCCAGGCAGGTCATGCGGATGAATGCATCAAGGTCGCTGTACTTCCCGGGAAGGGGGAGCACGGATGCCTTGAGTCCCTTCCCGCGGAGGGTCTCGATGGCCGACCGGGTGGATTCCTGCCTCTGCCGGCCATTGCCCAGTGCGAGGATGAAGTGGCGAGCCCCGAAGCATGCCGCCGCCTCTATCTTCTCCACGGAAAACCCCCCTGCCCCGATGCCGATTGCCGGTTTCAGCCTGATCTGATCCAGGAGCAGCGCATCGAACATGCCTTCCACCACCAGGACGGAGTCCTGCCTCCTGGCCCGGTGGATGAGAAAGGGGATATGCTCCATGAGCGCCGGGTTAGTCAGGGCATGGTATGAATCGGGCCCCTCGCTCCTGATGTCCTTGAAAAAAAGCCCCATGAGCCGGCCCGAGGCATCTCGATAGGAAATGGCAACGCCCGGGGCATCGCCGGTGTCCCGCCAGAGCCGGGTGCGTACGCTCTCGATGTGTCCGGGGGGAAGCCCCTGCCGGGACAGTATCTGCATGGCCCGGTGGAAACCAGGGTAGTACCCCAGCGCCATTCCCTCCACCTCTCCCGTGGCATAGCCCCTTTGAAAGAGGTAGTGCAATGCCTCCTCGCCGGGCTCTGACCAGAGTTCCGCGATGAACGTGCCCATGAGGGTTTCCAGGGCGATGGAGAACCGGAGCTCGGTCGCCCAGTCCGCCTCACAACAGGCAGCGGTATTGATCCCTGCTGCCCGGGCGAGCCTCTCCAGTGCCTCGGCGAAGGATATCCCCTCCCTCTCCATGAGGTACGATATCCAGTCTCCCCTCCTGCTGCAGACAAAGCAGAAATATTCGGGCCTGTCGCCGGAGATGACGAAGGTGGGTGACTCGTCCCCATGGAAGGGGCAGCGCGAGATATACCCGGTTCCCTTGGGGGTGAATCCCCCAAGGCCGCCGAAGAGCTCCTGCTGGAACCCTGCGTCGAGCAGGTCCGCATAGATGAGTTCCATGGTGGACGGCATGGCAGCTACCCCGTACCTCCCTGCGCCGAAAGGCGTTCAGCCCGCTGGCCGGGGAAACCCTCCCCCTTCATTCGCTACACCGCCTCGATGGTGGAGGTGGGCTTGGACGTGATGTTGTAGGTGACGCTCACCACGCCTTTGACCTCTGTGGTCATCCTCCTGGCCACGGATTCCAGGACATCGAAGTCGATCCTCGTGGGCGTGGCCGTCTTGGCGTCCGTGCTGTCCCAGCACCGCACCTCGATCTGGTGGCCATAGTCCCGCTTCCCGTCCCTGATGCCGGTGACCTTGTCCTCATGGAGGACGGCAAGGTACTGGAAGGCCTTGACCCCCGAGAACTCTTCCTCGAGGATGGCGGTGGCCTCGCGCACCAGGGCGATGCGCTCCGGCGTTGCCTCGCCGATCACCCGTGCTGCAAGGGCGGGACCGGGGAAGGGCTGCCGTGCGAAGAGCTCCCTGGGGAGCCCCAGGGCCTCGCCGACTTTGCGGACGCCGGGCTTTCTGAGACGGATCAGCGGTTCGATGAGGGTGTACCCGAACTGCTCCTTCGTATCGATGCCCAGCTGGGCCAGGATGTTGTGCTGGCGCTTCACCCCCGCCACGGTCTCCTCCACGTCGGTGAAGATGGTCCCCTGGAGGAGATGTTTTGCGCCGCTCTTCTTCACCAGGTCTCCGAACACATGGCGGTAGAAGGTCTGGGTGATGGCCTCCCTCTTCTCCTCCGGATCGCTGAGCCCCCTGAGCGCTGCAAAGAACTGGTCCCGGGCGTCCACGATCTCCACGGGCACGCCGAGCTTCCGGAACATGGAGGCGACCTGTTCGGGCTCTCCCTTGCGCATGATGCCGTTGTCGATGAAGTAGGTCTTGAGCCTGTCCCTGAGCGCCCTGTGGCCGAGCATGGTGACCACGGAGGAATCGACCCCCCCTGAAAGGGCGTTGACCGCAAGGCCGCTGCCGACCTTGCCAGCGATATCGGAGCACTGCTCTTCGATGAAGGTTTCCGTGTTCAACTTATCCAGTGTGATCTCCTCGATCTTCATACATGCCTCCCCCGGGAAATGAGGCAGTTGTAAAGGGGTTTCCGTCAAATTGCAAGAGGGGCGTGCCGAAACGACCGGGGTGCCCCGTGACGTGCAGGGAAACGGTGCGGCGGTATCAGTCCCCCAGGACCTCGCGGATCTTTTCCGTGAGGCCGTTGATGGAGAAGGGTTTCTGGATGAAGCTCACTCCTTCCTCAAGCATGCCGTGGTGTGCGATGACGTCGTCGGTGTATCCCGACATGAAGAGGACCCTGAGCCCCGGGTAGTCGGCCCTGAGCCTCTCGTAGAGCTCCTTGCCGTTCATGTCAGGCATGATGACGTCGGTGAGGAGCATGTCCACGCTCCCCTTGTACTGACGCAGGGCATTGACGAGCTCGGCGGCGCCCCCGGCGGTGATGACGCGGTACCCGTGCTTCCTCAGGATGTCGCAGGTGAGGTCCCGCACCCCTTCATCGTCTTCGGCAAGGACAATGGTCTCCTTGCCGGATTTTCCCATCTCTATCCTGGGCGATGCGCCAAGACCTTCCATGGCCGCCTGCACGCTGGGCAGGAAGATCTTGAACGTTGTCCCCATTCCCGGCTCGCTGTAGACCGAGATGTGCCCTCCGTGCTGCCTGACGATACCGTACACCGTGGCAAGGCCCAGACCCGTCCCTCTGCCGCGTTCCTTGGTGGTGAAGAACGGCTCGAAGATGTGCTGCATGATGTTCCGGTCGATGCCGAGGCCCGTATCGCTCACGGACATGACCACGTACTCTCCCGGCTCGACACCCTGATGGGAAAGGGCATAGGCCTCGTCGAGCACTGCATCGCAGATGTCGATGGTGATGGATCCGCCATGCCGCATGGCATCCTGTGCGTTTACGGCGAGATTCATGAGGACCTGCCCCATCTGTCCGACATCCACGCGCACCGCTCCCCTTGTGGGTTTGTGATTGATCTGGAGGGAAATGTCCTCCCGGATGGTCCTCCTCAGCATCTTGCCGTAGCTGGAAACGACCTCGCCCAGGTCCACCACCTTCATGTCGAGGACCTGCTTCCTGCTGAAGGCCAGGAGTTCGTGGGTGAGGTTCCTGGCACGTACGGCCGCGCTGCGGATCTGCGTGATGTCATCGTACATGGGGCTGGTCTCGGGGAGTTCGGTGAGTATGATCTCCGCATACCCGAGGATCGGGGAGAGCATGTTGTTGAGGTCGTGGGCCACGCCGCCTGCGAGCCTTCCCACCACCTCCATCTTCTGGGCCTGGCGGAGCTGGTTCTCCATCTTCAGCTCATCGGTGATGTCCCTGGCCATGCATATGATGGCCCGGGGTTCGTCTCTTTCGGCCTTGAGGATGAACGCCGTTGCCAGGGTGGTGAACAGTGTGCCGTCCTTCCTGATGTGCTGGAGATTGCCCCGCACCGAGCCGCGGTCCATGAGGTCCGCCATAAAGTCAGCCACCTTGCCGCTCATCTGGTCTTCCGTGTGGAATATGCTCAGGTGCCTTCCCAGGATCTCTTGCCGCTCATACCCGTGCATGTCCGCCCAGGATGGATTTACGTACTGCACCATGCCGTCCAGGTCCGTCATCATGACCCCGTCCAGGAGCTGTTCGATGGTCTCCCCGTGGCGGTGGAGCAGTTCCTCGGCCTTTTTCCGCTCCGTGATGTCGCGGATGCTCTGGATGGCCCCGATCTTCGCCCCCTGGGCATCATAAAGGGGGGCCGCAATGGCCCATATGTGTGCGCCCTGGCCGTTCCTGAGTTCCTTTGCAAGGGTCTCGCAGACGATCTTGTCTTCCTCCCTGGACAGAAAATCGTACAGCCCCCCGGCATCTTCATGGTCATTCAGGACAAATTCGGCCAGCACAGGCCGCTGTTCGCCGTAGAACTGGGAAGTGATGCCGTGGCAGTCCTTTCCCATGATCTCTTCCTTGGGGATCCCGGACATCCTCTCCATGGCCCGGTTCCAGGCGATCACCCGCAGATCGGTGTCCACGGCAAAGGTGGCGTCCGGCAGGAAATCGATGATGTCGCTCAGCCTGCGCTGCGACATCCTCAGTGCCTGTTCCGCTTCCTTGAGTTCGGTGATGTCGACGGATACGCCGAGCACGGCGGGCGTGCTCGTACCCGATGCGGTGAAGGGGATCTTGGAGGTCTGGACAAGGCGCCGCACACCGCCGCTGCCGGTCATCACCTCTTCCTTGCCGAACAGGGGACTGTTGCTGGAGATGATCTCCCTGTCCTCCTGGAGCATATGGGCGCATTCTTCGGCTTGTGGGACAACCATATCGAGGGTCTTGCCGGTGATATCCCCGGGGGTGGTCCCGTAGAATTCTGCACCGGCCCGATTGACCAGGACGAACCTTCCCTCCACGTCCTTGGCGAAAATGAAGTGGGGGACCAGGTCGATGATCTGCCTGAGCCTTTTTTCACCCAGCTCGAGGTTCTGCTCCCGCTCCGAGAGACGCTCGATCATGGCCCCGAACTCGCGGCTCAGGGTCCCGAGTTCGTCGGTCCTGCGCGTCTCGAACACCTTTGCCCGTCCCGCGGAGTCCTTCACTGCGAGGACTTTGCCGGTGAGCGTGTACAGGGGCCTGATCACCATCCCGCCGAGGAGCAGGGAGACCGCCACGAGCACGATCAGGCCGACGGTGATGATGTACACGAGGCCGATGGTATAGGACCACCTCCCTTGTTTCATGGCCTCCCGCATGAGGGATGCCCTCATGAGCAGCGCCGGACTGCCGGAGATGTCAGGGATGAGGGAAAAGGCATGGAGCATGTCCTCGGAAACCTCCACGAGCCTGATCTGCCCCTTGTCCAGGTCCTTTGCCTCTTGCGGGATGTCACCCGCACGGGCCGGCCACGTCTGCAGCGCCATGCTCACCTGTTCGGACAGGAGGGCCACGGTCTCCTCGGTGATCAGGCGGCCCATGATCATGGACCCCCTGCTGGGGCCTTTGTTGTCGGTGGTCAGAACAGGGTTGGCAGAGATCATCATGACCCCGTGCCGGGTGGTGATGAGCCCCTGCGTGGATCTTTCAGGGTCGGTCTGCATCACGAGTCTCCTGAAGGCCTCCCGTCCCAGTTCCCGTGACAGGTCCAGGGCGATCTCGTTTCCGCTTGCGAGGTCATATGTCTTTCCATAGACCATGACCCCCTGCCGGTCGTACACATGGATCATGTTGATGCGCTGGTCCTCGAAGACCTGCAACACGAAGTTGTTCTCGATATAGTGTGTGTTCCGGTCAACGACAAAGGCGTAGGTGTCGTCCCACGACGACCAGTCGTGGACAAAGGCGTTCAGGTGGGAGATCTCCCTGCCCAGGGCGGCGATGCAGCGCTCCATGTCCCGGTGCGCGAGTTTCTGGTCCAGCTCGATGTAGCTCTCCAGGATGATGGCCCGGAAAATGCCGTAGTAGGCAAGGGTCAGCACGGCCATGATGGCAACCAGCACGACCGTCATCCTGCATTTCAGCGTCATGGTGTATCCCCCGGGCGTATCCTGCTCATGCTGTACATCCTCTCTCGGTGCATGGGGTTCCATGTATGTATTCGGTACAATCCCCGAAATCCTGAAAAATGTCTGGATGGCGGCCTGCAGAGCCGTTCTTCAAGGACTGCCGGACCCTGCCCGTACCGGACATGCCACGGCATGTCCATTTCCTGCCTCGGTAAGTACCGGTACCTCGACACGACAGGATTCCCGGGCAAAGGGGCACCGGGGGTGGAAGCTGCATCCCGAAGGGAGGTCGATGGGGCTCGGGATCTCTCCCCTGGGCATGCGGTGGGTCCGGCGGTATCTCGGATCAGGCACGGGAACCGCTTCGAGCAGGGTTGCGGTGTAGGGATGGACAGGGTTGCCGAACACCGACCGCAGGGGACCGATCTCCACGATCCTGCCCAGGTACATGATGGCGATGTTGTCGCAGATGTACTTGCAGGTTGCCAGGTCATGGGTGATGAAGAGGTAGGTGAGTTCGAACTCCTCCTTGAGCCGGACCATGAGCTCCAGGATCATGGCCCGCACCGAAACGTCCGCCATGGCGATGGGCTCGTCGGCCACCACAAAGTCCGGACGCGTGACGAGCGCACGGGCGATGACCACGCGCTGGCGCTGGCCGCCCGAGATCTGGTGGGGATACTTCCGGTACAGAAACGGCGCCGGCGACAGCCCCACCTTTTCCATGATGGCAAGGGTCATGTCCCGCGCAGGAGCCCCCTTTGCCAGGCCATGGATCTTCAGGGGGTGGGATATGGCCTCTCCGATGGACATGCGCGGACTCAGCGATGCAAAGGGGTCCTGGAAGATCACCTGCATCTTCTCCCGGATGCGCTCCATGTCGCGAGGGGAATATGCCGCGATGTTCTCTCCCTTGTAGAAGACCTCGCCCGAGGTGGGCTCCAGAAGCCGCAGGATCATCCTTCCCGTGGTGGTCTTGCCCGAGCCGCTCTCGCCCACGAGGCCCAGAACCTCTCCCTTTGCAATGGCGAACGACACACTGTTCACCGCATGGACGAAGCGCTTTTCCCGCACGAACAGGTTGGCGAGCGGTCCCTTCTGGAGGGGGAAATGCATGGTGAGTCCGTTCACCCTGATGAGTTCATCGTTCATGGCCTGTCCCCGTAGAGCCAGCAGCTGACCTCGTGAGAGTCCCTGAGAAAGGCAGGCGGCCGCTGTCTGGAACAGATGTCCATGCTCCTGCTGCACCGCGGGTGAAAGACACAGCCCGTGGGAGGGTTGACCAGGTCCGGCGTGCTGCCCGGCATGGTGTGGAGCCGGGGCTGTTCGAGCCTGATGTTGGGTATGGATGCCAGAAGCCCCTGTGTGTAGGGATGCATCGGTTCGTCGAAGAGCGACCTTGCGGGCGCCACTTCGGCGATGGTGCCGCCGTACATCACGGTGATCCGGTCCGAGAGCTGGGCCACGTTGCCCAGGTTGTGGGTGATGAGGATGATGGCAAGGTTGAGACTCTCCCGGAGGGCCTGGAGAAGGTCGAGGAACTGGGCCTCCACGATGACGTCCAGGGCGGTGGTGGGTTCGTCCGCGATGAGCAGGTCCGGGTTCATGATGAGCGCCAGGCCGATCATGATACGCTGCCGCATGCCCCCCGACATCTGGTGGGGATACTCGTGCAGGCGGTTCGCCCCTATGCCGAGGTTCTCCAGCATCCTTCCGGCCCGCTCCAGGGCCTCATGCTTCGAGATGCCCTTCTCATGGGTCCTGAGCGTCTCGATGAAGTGCTCGCTGATGGACATGAGCGGGTTCAGCGAGGTGAGCGGGTCCTGGAAG
>CAZNGL010000125.1:0-8785 GCA_964572405.1 uncultured Bacteriovoracaceae bacterium | reverse complement strand
CTGTACAGAGTCCTGTTTCATATGACAGTGAAACCGAAATGCGGTATGAAATTTATTTCTTATAAAGAGTAAGAAAGTTTCTACCAGTGAATCGGTTCTCATGCCTGCCATGAGTCTGTTTCAATTATAATATCAGCTTATTATGTAAATCAGAGGGAGTGGCACCATGTTTGCAGTTTCTCCGTTCACAAGTTGGTGATTACGTGGGGGTCTTTATCATGCGGCTCACGAGAAGAGAGATACTCGAACAGCTCGGAAGACTGGGCATCAGGTCCTTGCACGATCTGAAGAGGGCCTGCAGGGAGTTCGAGTCGTACTGGTGCTCGCAACACCGGTCCAGATAAAGATCCTTTCTCTTGTACATTGAGAATCCATGGGTTTTGGGGGAGTAAGCGGGAACTGCTATGTGGCCTGAACGACTGAACGAATATATAGTTGACCGAACACTTGAACTCTCGCCGGATTTCATAAAAAACAATGCAGACATCATCCCGTTGCTCTTTCAGGTTTCCCTCCTCTCCGATGTGGAGGTGCGCATCGAGAAGGTATCGGACCTGTTCCTGAACTTCATCGGTCACATCACCCCCTATGACGTTGCCTTTGTGTATATCTGGGAGCCGCAGGACACCTGGTTCTGCAGGGGGCTCCAGGGCGAGATACCGGCGGATATCGAAAAGGGCGACATCTTCACCGATGCCATCAGGGAAATGGCCAAGCCCATCCTCGTCCCGGACGTGAAGCAGGCGGAGATCGAGACCCACGAGCTCCCCATTCACTGCTCCTCCATGATGGGTCTTCCCATCTACAAGGACACCAAGGTCATCGGGTGCATCGAGCTGTTCCGGAAAGGCCAGAAGGCCTTCTGCATCAACGACCTCGTCCTGGCGAAACACCTGCTGCTGAGCTCGGAAAAGGTGCTCAGGGAGGTGCTGTCACCGGATCGGGACTTTGACGACGCCCTGGACATCCGCATCGACGTGCCCCAGCGGCATATCCTCCTGGACGTGCTCCACCAGTACGAGGAACTCTCCAAGCGCCTGTGCTTCCCGCTCTCCGTGGCCATCATCGAGATCGAAGACCGGGACAAGTTCGGGCTGTACCAGCATATCCCCGAGGGCATCAGGACCTTGAAGACCATGGCAAAGAGGATCCAGGACGGGCTGCGGTGCTACGACAAGGTGCTGCGCTACGAGGAGCTGAGCTTCTTCGTGATCCTGCCCGGATGCACCTCGCGGGACGCCGTGACCGCCCTGCACAAGGCCACGCTGAGTCTCGGCGCCGATCTCGCGGATACCATGACCATCGGGGTGGCCACCATGCCCGACGACGCCCAGGATGCCAAGGGCATCATCCACATGGCCCATCAGACCCTGTCCCACGCGAAGAAGAAGGGCATCCATGTGGCGGCCTTTGCCCAGACACCGGTCATGAAGGCGGTGAACCTCTCGCTGGAGCTCCGCATGCGCAAGCTCCTGCAGTCGGGACCCTCCCTGGCATCACTGACCGAGATGCTCCATCTCCTCAAGGTCCAGTGCCAGGCGGACGAGATCTCCATCCACTACAACGCTCCGGGCATGCCGGTGAGCTGGGAGGGCCACGAGCTCGGATACCTGCATCATGAGGGACTCCCCCAGGACATCTCCGACTGGGTCTCCACCTACCTCGCGCCGGCATGGGCCGTTGCGGTGGGATATGACTCGGATATCCAGGACTGGTATCTGGGCATCCTGAACACGGCGTCCATCATGAGTGACCTGCGGGCCGGGTACCCCATGGGGTATTCCCTCAGAGTCTCGGATCAGACCTACACGCTCGCCAAGGAACTGGGCATGGGTGACGTGCTGGCCAACCAGTGGGCAACGTCGGCGCTGGCCGCCAACATCGGCTACCTTGGCATTCCCACGACCCTGTTCACCAAGGGAGACCTGACCCCCTTTGACAAGAAGAAGCTCAATTCCCATCCCATCATCACCTCGCGCATGCTCAAGGACGTGGCAGTGATCAACCTCGATGAGGACATCCTGGTCCATCACCACGAGAATTTCGACGGCAGCGGGTATCCCCGGGGCCTCAAGGGCAGCGAGATACCCCTGTCGGCGCGCGCCATGAGGGTGGTGGACACCTACAATGCGCTCACCACGCCACGGCTCTACCGCACGCACATGAGGCGCGAGGATGCCCTGAAGGAGTTGTGCGCCATGTCCGGCAAGGGGCTTGATCCGGAGATTACCTCGGTCTACGTGGATATTATCGGTTCTTGATCCACCGGGGGTGCGTGATACCGTACTTCCTGATCTTGTAGTGGATGACCCGTTTGCTGATCCCCAGCATGGATGCGGCTTCCTTCTGGACCCAGTCGTTCTTCCGCAGGGCGTCGAGGATCATGTCCCGCTCGGACATGGCCAGCGTGGACATGGACCTCTTCTGATCCACGAGGTCACCGCTCTCCATGCCCGTGTTCTGCGTCGGGCCCGGCCGGAGCACGGAGATGTCCTGGGCCCGGATCTGTTCGCCCTCGGCCAGCAGGATCGCCCGTTCGATGGAATTCCTGATCTCGCGGACATTGCCGGGCCAGTCGTATTCCTTCAGGGCGTCGAGGGCCTGTGGATCGATCCCCATCACCGCCTTGTTGAACTCCCGGCAGTACTTGGAAATGAAGTAGCTCACCAGGGGCTCGATGTCCTCCTTGCGCTGCCGGATGGGGGGGATGTGGATGTTGACCACGTTGATCCGGTAGAAGAGGTCCTCCCGGAACTTGCCCCGTTCAACCAGGTTGTAGAGGTCCTGGTTGGTGGCGGCGATCACCCTCACGTCCACCTTGATGGTCCGCTCTCCTCCGACCCGCTCGAATTCCCTCTCCTCGAGGACCCGGAGGATCTTTGCCTGCAGGCCGATGTCCATGTCACCGATCTCGTCGAGGAAGATGGTGCCCATGTTCGCCTGCTCCACCCTCCCGACCCGCATGCGCACCGCCCCCGTGAAGGCCCCCTTCTCGTGGCCGAAGAGCTCGCTCTCCAGGATGTGGTGGGGCAGGGCCGCACAGTTGACCTGGACGAAGTTGTTGGCCGCCCTGCTTGAGTTGTGGTGGATGGCCCCGGCGATGAGACCTTTCCCCACCCCGGTCTCCCCGGTGACGAGCAGGGTCGAGTCCGCCTTCGCCACCTTTTCCACGGTCTTGAGGACCTTCCTCAGTGCAGGGCTTACGCCGATGATGTCCGCGGTTCGGTAAATGATGTCCTCCTGGGCGTGCCGGAGGTAGTCTATCTCGTTTTTCATCCTCTTCAGCGAAAGGGCGTCGTCGATCTTCTGGACCAGCTCGTGCAGGCCGAAGGGCTTCTGGATGAAGTCCTGAGCCCCGTTCTTCATCGCCACGACGGCCGTGTCCACCGATGCATACCCGGTCATGACGAGCACGACGGTGGTCGGGTTCGCCTGCTTCACCCTCTTGAGGAGTTCGATACCGTCGATGCCGGGAAGCTTCAGGTCGGTGAGCATGAGGTCGTAGATGTACTTGTTCACCCTCACCAGGGCAGCCTCGGCGTTTTCGACGAGCTCCACCTCGTGGTTGTTCCTCTTCAGCTCCTGGAAGATGACCTGTCCCAGGTTGATATCGTCTTCAACAATGAGAATATGTGCCATAGATGGAAAGTAGATCGGATTTCGGGAGAGAAAACTTTACCCGGTCCACGAAAGGACCGCCTGCACGGGTGCCTCTTCCGTGGGATGTACGCTGGGCCGGTCTCCGGTAGAGATGCAGTTGACCTGAACCCGGGGGTATACTATGGTGTCTGCGGGATCCACGTGCAACGGATCCCGGGTTTTCCCAAAGACCAGCGAAAGGGGCGGGAGAGATCAGATGCTTCTGAAGACGGTGGTGGTGACCGAGTTCATGACCAACTGCTTCATACTGGGCGATGAGCAGTCAAGGGATGCCTTTGTCATCGACCCCGGGGGAGAGGCGGACAAGATCCTCCGGCAGATAGAGTCCCTGGGGCTCCAGGTGACGGCCATCGTCAACACCCATGCCCACGTGGACCACATCGGCGCCATCAGGCAGGTCAGGGACGCCACGGGTGCACCGGTCATGATGCACCGGGACGAGCTGCCCCTGCTGCAGGCGGCGTCCCGCATGGGGAGGCTCTTCGGGGTCCACCTCGAGCAGCCCCCGGATCCCGACCGGTTCCTCTCCGAGGGCGACGAGGTCTCTTCCGGGAACGGTCTTTCCCTCAAGGTCATCGAGACCCCCGGGCACTCACCCGGCGGCATCTCGCTCGTCACCGCGGATGGGAAGCTCTGTTTCGCCGGAGACACCCTCTTCGCCGGTTCCATCGGCAGGACAGACCTGCCCGGCGGCGACTATCAGACCCTGATAAACTCCATCAAGACCAAGCTGCTCCCCCTGGGCGACGAGGTCAAGGTGCTGCCGGGACATGGACCGGCCACGACCCTGGGGTCGGAACGCAAATACAATCCATTCCTGTAGGGAGGCGAATGATGAGAAGAGCCGTACTGGTAAGCCTTGCCGTTCTGCTTTTGGTCTCCGGGTGCGCCCAGCTCAAGGGCTCAGGCAACGGGGCGGCCTCGGACCAGGAGACGAGGCCAACACCTCGGTACCTTGACTTTTCCGATATCCTCATCCCCGGTGAGCTGAACCGGGTGCCCAAGGACTGCTTCATCACCAACGGGTTCGGGCGCCTCGTGGTCTCCGGGCGGGTGCAGAGCGAATCGCTGGCCCAGTTCTTCATCACCTCCATGAATTCCGAGGGCTGGGTCTCCCTGAACCAGTACAAGTTCCAGGGATCCATTCAGCTCTTCTTCAAGAAGCAGGACAAGTTTGCCTCGATCCTCGTCGCAGAGGATCCCCTCACGACACGGGTGGAGTTATGGGTGGTACCGCAGGAGAAGATCTAGAGGGCAAGACCGTCGTATACGGCATCACGGGCGGGATTGCGGCGTACAAGGCGCCCCTGGTGGTGCGGGGCCTCAAGCGCTGCGGTCTGGATGTGCACGCGGTGATGACGGATGCGGCCCGGCAGTTCGTCACCCCCATGGTGCTCCAGACGCTCACCGGTACGCCGGTGCACACGGAGATGTTCCCCGACCTGCCGCATTCCTCCTACGACATAGACCACATCGCCCTGGCGGACAGGGCGGACCTCTTCCTGGTCGCTCCCGCCACGGCGAACTTCATTGCCAAACTGGCCCAGGGCATTGCCGATGACCTGCTCACCTGCACGGTGCTCGCCACGAAGGCACCGGTGCTCGTGTGTCCGTCCATGAACGTGAACATGCTGCAGAACAGGGCCACCCAGGACAACCTGGAGACCATCCGGGCGAGGGGCATCCACGTGCTGGAGCCCTCGTCGGGGGAGCTCGCCTGCGGGTGGGAAGGCTCCGGCAGGCTGCCGGAACCCGAGAGGATCGTGGCCGAGGTGAAGATGCTCCTGAGCGAGCACGATCTGGCCGGCATCAATATCCTCATCACCTCCGGCCCCACCTGCGAGGACATAGACCCGGTGCGCTTCATCACCAACAGGTCCACCGGCAAGATGGGAGCAGCCCTGGTGGAGGCCGCCTGCATGAGGGGCGCGCGGGTGAAGGTGGTGTCCGGGCCGGTCATGGCCGAGTATGCACCGTGGGCCACCATCATCGACGTGCGCTCCGCCCAGGAGATGCTCGCCTGCGTCAAGGAGAACCTCCCGGAGACGGACGTGCTCATCATGGCCGCCGCAGTGGCCGACTACACGCCGCACACCTATTCCAAGAGCAAGATCAAGAAGGGCGAGAAGACCGCGCACATCGAGCTCACTTCCACCCCGGACATCCTCGCCACCATCCGCCCCCTGAAGGAAGCGAAGATCTTTGTCGGCTTTGCGGCCGAGACGGAGAATCTCAAGAGCTATGCCCAGGACAAGATGGTCAGGAAGGGGCTCGACATGATCGTGGCCAACCGGGTGGGAGAGTCGAACACGGGGTTCGCCTCTGACACGAACAGCGGTGTGATCCTCTCCCCCGAGGGGGTCATCTACGACTTCGAGCACATGGAAAAGGACGTGCTTGCCCACAAGATCCTGGACCTCGTGAAAGAGCGGCTGTGAGGGATCAGATCATCCAGGCACTGCGTGATGAGGCGGCCTGGTCGGGAGACTTTCTCATCCTGCCCGGAGGAAAGTCTTCTGACGCCCGCCGGGAGGAGACCGTCGAGCCCGGCCTGGAAGGCCTGCGCCTGAGTGTGATGGGGTGCACCTCCTGTCCCCTGGCAAGGACCAGGAAAAACATTGTCTTCGGGGAAGGCAGTACGGGTGCGGCCCTCATGTTCATCGGCGAGGGGCCGGGTGCAAACGAGGACGAGACGGGCAGGCCCTTTGTGGGCAACGCGGGCGAGCTCCTCACGAGGATCATCAAGGCCATGGGTCTGACCCGGCAGGACGTGTTCATCGCCAACATCGTGAAGTGCAGGCCCCCGGGCAACCGGGACCCTCATCCCGACGAGGTGGCTGCCTGTATGGGGCATCTCCAGGCCCAGATCCGCGCCATACGACCCAGGGTCATCGTGGCCCTGGGCAGGATCGCAGCCCAGGCCCTGCTGAAGGAGGACACCCCCATCAGCAGGCTGAGGGGGTCCTTCAGGGACTATTCAGGCATCATGCTGATGCCCACCTATCACCCGAGCTATTTGCTGCAGAACCCATCAAAAAAGAGGGACGTATGGGAAGACATGAAAAAGGTCATGGAGGTGCTCGGAATCCCGGTGCAGCAGAGGCAGTCCTGAGTGCGCTCATCGCCCTGGCAATGCTGCTGCCGGCAGGCCTGCATGCGGCAGAGATTCTCGTCATCGACGTGAAGGACGCCATCAGCCCGCCCATCGCCTCCTACATCATGGACAACATCGAGGAGGCCGCCCAGACCAACATGACGGCCATCATCATACGCCTGGACACCCCCGGAGGCCTGGATACTGCCATGCGCGACATCATCCAGAAGGAGTTGAACGCCCCCGTGCCCGTGGTGGTGTACGTCTCGCCCAAGGGTGCCCGTGCGGCTTCCGCCGGCGCCCTCATCGCCCTTGCCTCTGACGTGGCGGCCATGTCGCCCGGCACGAACATCGGGGCGGCGCACCCGGTGGGCATCGGCGGCGGTGGAGGGGACAAGGAAGACAAGGACACCACCATGATGGACAAGGTGACGAACGACGCTGTGGCCTATGCCAGAAGTATCGCCCGGGAGCGGGGCAGGAGCGAGCAGTGGGCCGAGGACATCGTGCGCAAGAGCACATCCACACCGGCCCAGGAGGCCCTGGAAAAGGGCGTCATCGACATCGTTGCCCACGACATGGATGACCTCCTCACCCAGCTCGATGGCAGGAAGGTCAGGAAGAACCTCGCCGCCTACGTGCTGAAGACCAAGGACGCAAGCCTGGTGGTGAAACCCATGGGGTTCAGGGAGCGGCTGCTTGCGGCTCTGTCGAACCCGAACATCGCCTATATCCTCATGCTCATCGGGCTTGCGGGGATCTATTTCGAGCTGTCGAGCCCGGGCGCCATCCTGCCCGGGGTCATCGGGGGCATCTCGTTGATCCTCGCATTCTTCGCCTTCCAGACCCTGCCGGTGAACTATGCCGGGTTCGCCCTCATCGGGCTTGCAGTGATCATGTTCATCGCGGAGATCAAGGTGCAGAGCTACGGCCTGCTCTCCGTGGGAGGCATCATCTCCATGGTGCTCGGATCCATCCTGCTCTTTCGGACCCCGGAACTCCATGCCAGGGTGTCCTACGGGGTCATCGTGCCGGTGGCGCTTTTCTTCGCCGCGTTCTTCGTCATCACCATCTTCCTGGTGCTCAAGGCCCAGCGGAGAGTATCCAGGGTCGGGGCAGAGGGCCTCAAGGGAGAGGTCGCAGAGGTGTATGCCTGGAACGAGGACGGTACGGGCAAGGTGTTCTGTCACGGGGAGTACTGGAACGCCAGGGGCCCGGCGGGACTGATGCCCGGCCAGAAGGTCGTGGTGACGGACCTGACCGGCATGGATCTCTCCGTAACGCCCTGTTCCCCTGACGGCGAGAGAGGCTGATGATCGGCCTCGCCCTTTCCGGGGGCGTGGATTCCTGTGCCGCAGCCATCGTGCTCCGCGAGCAGAGGGAACCCGTCTTCGGGATGACGCTGATCCTGGGAGACGGTCTTCCCGCGCCGTTCCAGGTCGAGCGGGCTGCGCGCCTGTGCCGCAGCCTCGGGATCAGCCACCATGTCCTCGATGTGCGCAGGGAGTTCCGCTGTGTGCAGGACTATTTCTGCGCCGAATACCTCTCGGGCCGGACGCCGAATCCCTGCGCGGTCTGCAACCGAGACATCAAGTTCGGGATCCTGCTGGAGGGGGCCAGGGCCCTCGGTGCAGACCGCATCGCCACGGGTCACTACGCCCGGGCGGGCATGCACGGGGGGAGGCGCTTCGTGGCGAGGGCGCGGGAAAGCAAGTCCCAGGAGTACTTCCTGGGCCTCCTCGCCCAGCAGGCCCTGGCCGCAGCCGTGTTCCCCCTGGCCGATATCACCCGTGCCGAGGCACACGAGATCACGACCTCGGCCGGTCTCGCCATCCCCGTCAACCAGGGTTCGCAGGATGCGTGCTTCCTCGGCAGGCAGGGGTATGTGCCGTTCGTCTGCAGGCACACCGGATTCACCCCTGCATCCGGAGACATCCTCGATTCCCGGGGGAGGATCGTGGGGCATCACAGGGGCGCGCTGAGGTACACCATCGGGCAGCGGAAAGGACTGGGCATAGGGCTCGGCAGGAG
>CAZNGL010000124.1:0-8919 GCA_964572405.1 uncultured Bacteriovoracaceae bacterium | reverse complement strand
GGGTTCACCTTGAACAGGGCGAAGATGAAGCTGATGGCGCACAGGGTCTTTTCACCCTCGGAGAGCAGGCTCATGGCCTTGAGCTTCTTGAATGGAGGGGATGCGAAGATCTCGATGCCCGCCTCCATCTCGTCCCCTTCGGCCAGCACCAGGTCGGCCCTGCCGCCGCCGAACATTGACGCGAAGATCTCCTGGAAGTTCTCCCTGACCCGGGTGAAGGTTTCGGTGAAGGCCTTGATGCTCTGCCGCTCGATGCTGGAGATGACCTCCTTCAGCCTGGTGCTCGCCCGCACGATGTCCTCGTACTGGCAGTGGAGGTCCTCCCACCGCTTCTGCGCCTGGTCAAAGGCCTCCAGGGAGGCGAAGTTGATCTGGCCCATGCGCTCGATGCGCTCCTCGAGCTCAGCCACCTTCTGGGCGGCCTGAGCCCGGTCGAAGTCGGTCGGGATTTCCGGTTGTCCCGGCCCGAAGCGCATTTCCATGCGTTCTCGGTGCATGGCATGGGAGATCTCGTACTCCTTGCCCTTCAGGAGCAGCTCGGACCGGGAGCGCTCCATCTGGTCCATGGCATCCTTTGCGGCCCGGCCCTCTTCCTGCACCGTCCTGAGCAAGGCCAGGGCCTTTTCGTATTCGGGCATGGCCGCCTCGTAGGAAGCCTTGAGCTGCTCCATGTCCTGCCGCGCGCCGTCGAGCCCCCTCGCGTGGGATGCCAGGGCCTGTTCCACCGCGAGCCTGGTGCCTTCCAGCTCTTCCATGCGCTCCTGGTCCTTTGCCATGGCCTGGGTCCTCTTCCCGAGGGCCTCGGTGATGGCCTTCAGGACCGCGGCTACCTCGGCCGCCTTGACCTGGAGCCCGTGGAGCCTGTCCCTCACTGCCTGGATCCTTCCCTGTGAGGCCGCGAGCCCCTCCTTGGATGCCTCCTTCAGGGAGTCCATGGCCTTGAGCTCGTCTTCACGGCAGGAGCGCATCTCCTCGCGCTCCGCCCTCTGGGAGACCAGAGACGCCGAGAGGCCAGCGAGCCGTTCCGAGAGCTCCTGCATCTGGACGAGGTCCGCCTCCACCGACCGCTGCCGCTCGAAGACCCGCTCCTTGCTTCCCTGGGCGCGCTGCCGCTTCTCCGACAGCCCGGCGAGCTCCCTGTCCAGCTCTTGCACGGCAGCTCCCGCTGCCTGGTATTCGCCGGAGAGTGTCTGGAGCCGCTCTCTGGCCCGGGCAAGGTCGTCCCGCTGGCGGGCAAGGGCCTCCCCGATGGACTTCTGCCTGGCCGTGAGCGTCTTCATCTCGGCCTTCGCCTTGAGCACCTCGGCATACTTGGTATGCTCGTGGGTGGTCCGGATGACGCCCGAGGGCTCGAGAATCATCCCGTCGATGGTCACGAAGCTGCACGTGCGGTGGCCCTGTCTCCACAGGGAGACCGCCGCCTCCATGTCGCTGACCACGTACATGTCCTGGGAAAGGGCGCGCACGATGTCCGCGTAGCCCTCCCGGGCCTCGATGAACTCGCTGAGCCTCCCGTGCACGGAGCCGTTGCCGCTCGGCGGCTGCTGCTCGCGCGCCTCCACATGGGGCTGCTCGATGACGAACCCCGGGCCCCGGGTCCGGAAGTCCTTCAGCGACAGGATCTGGTCGTGATCGCGGAAGATGAGGAAGTCCAGGGCGCTGCCCATGGATCTGCCCACCGCTGCCTCGTACCCGGCCTTCACGCTCAGGGTGTCCGACACCTTCCTGGCCCCGTTGGACCCTGCGCTGAGGGCATCCTGGGCCTGGGAAACCCCCACGATCCTGGCGAGCATGGTGAGCTTGGCCGCCGCCTCGGCACTGTCCTTTTCCAGCTCGATGAGCGCCCCGGTCCCTGCCTCGATGGCCTTCTGTTCCCGCTCCATGGCCGCTGCCTTCTCCCGGCGGGCCTGCATGAGGGGCTCCCGGGCCTGCTCGATCCTGTGGGACTCGGCCTCCATTCCGGAAAGTTCCCTGGCCAGGGCCTCGGCGCTTCCTGCAAGGTCGGAGAGGTCCTGCTGCCTCTGCCGGACGTTTGCTGCCGCCTCCTTCTGGCGGTCGCCGATCTCCTGGATGCGCTGGTCCAGAGACCGCACCTCGGCGATGGCCTCGAACAGCGCGGCCCTCTTTTCGTTGTACTGCCGCTCCAGGATTTCGTGCGCCTGAAGCTGCCGTTCATGCTCCCCCTGCAGCCCCTCCAGCTCGGCCAGCACACAGGCGATCTCTCCCTGGTGCTGGGCGAGATCCTCCTGCCTGGTCCCGAACAGTGCCTCTTCGTCGCGGATGGCCCGTTTCCCCTCTTCCAGGTTCTGCAGGAGCATGTCCCGGGCGGCATCGATATCGCCCAGGCGCGCCCGGGCGGCTTCCAGCTCCCGTTCGGCCAGCAGGTGCGCGGCCTCTGCGTCCCGCATCCTCCGGGCGAGCCCCTCCGTCTCCTCCCTCAACCGCGAGCAGAGCTGCTCCTGGGCAACAAGCCTGTTGCGAATCGCCAGGTGCTGGGCCTGCGCCCCTTCCATGCGGCCCTGGATGCCTTCGAGTTCGGCATCGAAGGCCTGCTTGAGGGAGGCGATCTCCTGCAGCTCCGAGGCCATCACCAGCCGGGCGAGCTCGTTCGCCTCGGCGCGGAGCTCCTGGTATCGCTTGGCCTTGTTCGCCTGGGATTTCAGGTCGCTGCGCTGCTTGGACACCTCGCCCAGCAGGTCGTTGATGCGCTCCAGGTTTCTGGACGTGGCCTCCAGTCTCCTCAGCGCCTCGGTGCGCTTCAGGCGGAACCGCCCCACCTCGGCGGCCTCCTCGATGAGGTACCGTATCTCCTCGGGCCGGGCCTGGATGATGTCCTTGACCTTGCCCTGCTCGATGATGGCGTAGCCGTTCCGGTGCAGCCCCGTGTCCAGGAACAGGTCCGTGATGTCCTTGAGGCGGCATTTCACGTTGTTGATGAGGTACTCGCTCTCCCCGGTCCTGAAGAGCCTCCGGGTGATGGAAACCTCCTCGAACCCCTCCAGGGACTTTGGAAACGACCCGCCGTCCTTGACGAATTCCAGGGTCACGCTGGCGAGCGACCCGGGCCCCACCTCCTGGGTGCCGGAGAAGATCACCTCGTTCATGGCCGATGCCCTCAGGGCCTTGGAGGACTGCTCCCCCAGCGCCCATCTGACGGCATCGATGATGTTGCTCTTCCCGCACCCGTTGGGCCCCGCAATGCAGGTAACCCCGCCTGCAATGGCCAGCGCGGTCTTTTTTGCTATGGACTTGAAGCCCTTGATCTCAACCCTGGACAGCTTCACACCCCACGCTTTATCAGAGCTTTCCACCCGCTGCAAGCGCCCGTCGCCGGCAATGCGGAACGCGCGAAAATCCCTTGCATTCTGAGCCTTAAATCGGCAAATAGGGAAGACAGAGGAGGGGGAGCATGTATATCCTTGGCAATATTCTCATCGGACTGGGCACGGTCGTGGATATCCTCCTGAACATCTACATGTGGATCGTCATCATCGGCGCCCTCATCTCGTGGGTGAACCCCGACCCGTACAACCCCATCGTGCGCTTCCTCAGGGCCGCCACGTACCCGGTCTTTTCCTGGATACGGGCCCGGTTCCCCCTGTCGGCGGGGGGCATCGACTTCTCTCCCATCATCGTCATCGCTGCCATCGTGTTCCTCAGATACGCCCTGGCCAGGACCATCATCGAGACCGGGGCGAGGCTGAAAGGGGGTATCGGATGAAACTCTCTCCCGACATGATCCGTGAGCAGCGGTTCAAGACGCGGCTCTCCGGGTTCGACAGGAACGAGGTCATCGCCTTTCTGCTTGACATGGCCGAGGACATGGAGCTGCTCATCGAGGAGAACTCCCTCCTCAAGGGCGAGGTGGAGGCGTCCAAGCGGCGGCAGAAGGACATGGAGGACCTCTTCCTGACCGTGAAGCAGTTCTCGGAAGAGCGCATGAAACGCGCGGAGCTCGAGGCCAAGAACGTCCTGGCAGATGCGGAGAAGAAGGCCTCCGAGATCCAGCAGGCCGCCAGCCAGAAGCTCCTGGATGCGGAGCACCGGGCCCAGGAACTGCAAAGCCAGGCCATGCAGAAGGCCCGGGAGATCATCCGGGAGACCGAGCGCACGAAACAGGAGCTGGAGCGTGGCCTGACCGACGTGAGGAACAAACGCGCCTCCCTCATGTCCGAGCTCACCTCCACCCTGGAGTCATACCAGACCTGGATCAGGACCCAGGTGAATCGGGACCAGGGGAATGTGGTGTGAGCGAAGGGCAGGCTCCGCCCTGCTGAGCCTGAGGGTCCAGCCCAATTCCTCCAGGGAGGGTGCCGGAGACGTCAGGAACGATGTGCTCACCATCCGTCTGAACGCCCCCGCCGTTGAGGGCAGGGCCAACGAGGCCCTCATCAGATTCCTGTCCAAGCGGCTTTCCGTGGCAAAGTCGCGGATCCGCATCGTTCAGGGGGACCGGGGAAGGAACAAGCTGGTGGAGATCGACGGGGTGCGCCCCGAGGACGTGGCGATGGCACTGACGGGTCAGTCGATGACCTTGACGCCCCGGTAGCCCATGCTCGTGAGCTCCCTGCCGATCTCTGCGGCGTCGCCGCCCGAGATGCGGAAGTGGTGGACATTCTCCTCGCCGTTCATGGTCATGCCCGCGCTGATGATGTAGCCCCCCTTGGCCTCGATGATGGAGACCACCTCGTCGAAGGAGCCGTGCACGCCCTTGAGGATGACATCGATCCTGCTGCCGCCCTTGAGCACGCCCATGATATCGATGAAGGCCTTGAGGATGTCGTTCACGGTGAGGATGCCCACGAGGGCGCCCTCCTCCAGCACGGGCAGGCAGCCGATGCGGTTCTCGTAGATGATCCGGGCGGCCTTCTCCAGGGGGGTGTCCCGGGTGACGGTGTAGGGCTCGCGGACCATCACGTCCTCGACCTTGAGCTGCTCGATCATGGCGGCGATGATGGCCTGCTTGAGATCGCCGAGCGTCACCAGGCCCACCAGCACGCCGCCGTCCACCACGGGAAGGTGGCGCACCGAGTGCTTCTTCATCACGGTCAAGGCCTCCTTGATGTCGGCCCTGCTCCTGATGGTGACCACCTCCCTGATCATCCAGGATTCAACCTTCATGACCATCACCTATACCAAAAACCCCGGCAATGGAAAAGGACAAAGCGTCGCCGAGGCTTCTGTCGAGCTCACGCGACCGTCGCCGATTCAGACTGCCTGCGCAGATACGCGAGGGCCTGCCCGGTGGTCTCGATGAGCCCTTCGGCGCGGGCCTCCTCCACTTGCCTGAGGAGCTCGCCGATGCGCGGCCCGGGCTTCACGCCCAGGGCACAGGCGATGTCGGAGCCCGTGAGCAGCGGGTGAGCCCTCTGGGGGAGGTAGCATTCCCGGTAATACCCCCAGAGCGCCATGCAGGCCCTGGCCACGGAGGATGCCGTGGCCCCCGGCCGTTCCCCGTCGGCCAGGGCCATGGCCAGGACCAGCACCTCCGGCACGCACCTCTCGTGTTCCGCCAGGACCCGGTGCATGTCCCGCGGCGCGGGCGAGGGGAGCGCCGACATGCAGGCCACGGCCCGCGCCCCGGCCACGGCGTCCCGGATGGTCCTCCTGAGCCTGGCAGAGGGAGCCAGCCGGTCAAGGCACGCGCCTGATGGATCATCCGTCCCTGGGGCGAGGTACGCGGCGAGTCGCAACGCCGCGCCCCGCGTCATGCCGTGCTCCAGCTCCTCCGGGAAGGCGTCCGTGACCCCCGGCAGGTGCTCCGGGGCCTCACGCATGAACCGCTCCGCGCGCCTGTACGCCTCCAGGGCGGCTTCGGCACCACCCGGGGCCACGGCGAAGACCTCGCGGTCATGGCCACTCAACCGCAGCAGGGAGAAGAACTCGAGGCACCGGGCCGTGGAAACGGCCTTGAACACCTCCTGCTTGATGCGCTCGGCCGCCACCCGGGACAGGGTGCCGGCATGCCGCCTCACCAGCTCCATGGTGTGCTGTTCCACCTCGAACCCCAGCTGCACGGCAAAGCGCAGGCAGCGGAGCCCGCGAAGCGGATCGTCCAGCAGGTTCTGCTCGGAGATGAGCCGGATGATGCCGCTTGAGAGATCCTGGATGCCGTCTAAGGGATCGATGAGCCTGTGCCCGTCCGGCGGGCAGGCCATGGCATTGACGGTGATGTCCCGCAGGGACAGGTCCTGCTCGAGGTCCCCGCCGCGCAGCGGCGACACGTCGATGAGGATGCCACCCCTCTCGAGCGCCACCCGGGCCACGCCGCGCTCCCTGTCGATGAAGAAGGCCGTTCCGCCCACGGCGTCCCTGATCCGTGAGGCCACCTCCATGGACGGGCGGGAGGCCACCAGGTCGAAGTCCGAGGGCTCCACGCCCAGGAGGAGGTCGCGGACACACCCGCCCACGAGGTGGGTGTGCGGGGGAAGGACAGGGAGGATCCTAGCGAGGATCCTGCTCGTCGAGACGGCACTGGACAGATCGTGCATGCGCCTCCAGATCTTCGGCCCGCGCGATGCGCACGGCCATGGGCCCCGCCTCCAGCACGGCCCTCCGGGAAAAGGAGATCACGGAGGTGCGCTTGGTGAAGTCGTACACTCCCAGCGGCGAGGAGAACCTGGCCGTGGATCCGGTGGGCAGGGTGTGGTTGGGACCCGCCACGTAGTCGCCGATGGCCTCGGGCGTCATGGAGCCTAAGAAGACCGCGCCGGCATTGCGTATCTGGCCGAGACGCTCCCAGGCATCCGCCATCATGAGCTCCAGGTGCTCGGGCGCCACGTCGTTGGCCACGGCGATGGCCTCGTCCAGGTCGCGGGTCACGATGCAGGCGCCGTGACCGTCCAGGGACTTGCGCGCGGTATCCTTGCGGGGGAGGGTTTCCAGGGCCTCGCGCAGGGACGACTGGACCCTCTGCGCGAGGGAGGCCGACGGCGTGACCAGGATGGACGAGGCCCTGGGGTCGTGCTCTGCCTGGGAGAGCAGGTCGAGGGCGACAATGCGGGGGTCAGCCCCTTCGTCGGCCACGACGAGGATCTCCGAGGGGCCGGCGAAGGAGTCGATACCGATGACCCCCTGGAGGAGGCGCTTGGCATGGGCCACGTAGATGTTGCCCGGGCCCACCACCTTGTCGGTCCGGGGCACGCTCTGCGTGCCGTAGGCCAGCGCGGCCACGGCCTGGGCACCGCCGATGCGGTAGATTCGATCCACCCCCGCGATGTGCGCGGCCGCAAGCAGGGCCTGGCTCGTCCTGCCGCCCGGGGTGGGAGACACCACGGTGATGGACTGCACGCCCGCGATCCTGGCAGGGATGACGTTCATGAGCACCGTGGAGGGGAAGGCGTTCTGCCCTCCGGGCACGTAGATCCCCGCGCTGTCCACCGGGGTCACCTTCTGCCCGAGCACGGCGCCCGTTTCCTCGGTGAAGAACCAGGACTGTTCCTTCTGCCTGGCATGGAAGGCCTCGATGCGCCGGGCCGCAACGCTGAGGGCCTCCACGATCCCGTCCGGGGCTTCCCGGTGGGCGCGCTCGATCTCGTCCGCCTCGAACACGAGTCCGTCCTTGGCCGGGTCGAAGCCGTCGAAGGTCCTGGTATACTCGAACAGGGCCTCGTCGCCCCGGTGCTTCACCTCGTCGATGATCCGCCGCACCGCGGCGTCCACGTCCTCACTCACCGCGTCCTTGCGTTCGAGCAGCGCGGCCAGCTCGGCCTTCCAGTCCGGTGCGTTCGTGCTGATGGTGATCATCTAGAGCCCGCCTTTCTCCCTGGACACGCGCGCCCCCAGGGCGGTGAGCTTCCGGTCCAGTCTCTCGTAGCCGCGGTCCAGGTGGTAGATCCTGCGGACCTCGGTGTACCCGAGAGCATTCAGGCCCGCCAGGACGAGGCTGGCCGATGCCCTGAGGTCCGTGGCCATGACCGAGGCGCCCTGGAACCGCTCGATGCCCTGCACCAGCACGGTCCTGCCCTTCTCGTCCAGGACCGCACCCATGCGCACGAGCTCGGGCACGTGCATGAAACGGTTTTCGAAGATGTTCTCGGTGATGCTCGATGCGCCCGGCGTTACGCAGGCCAGGGCCATGATCTGGGCCTGCATGTCCGTGGGGAAGCCCGGATAGGGAACCGTATCCACGTGCACGGGCTTCAGCTCGCAGTCTCCATCCGCCTCGATGGTGCCGCCCTCCCCCTCGGAGATGGACAGCCCCATGTCCATGAGCTTTTCCATGACGGCGGTGACATGGTCGGCCCTGCCCCCCTCGATGGTGATCCTGCCTTTCGTGATACCCGCGGCCACCAGGAAGGTGCCGGTCTCGATCCGGTCCGGGATCACCTCGTAGGTCGTTCCGGAAAGGGACTTCACGCCCTCGATGACCATGGTGCTCTCGCCGGCGCCCTGGATCCGAGCGCCCATGGCGTTCAGCGCCCCGGCCAGGTCCGTCACCTCGGGCTCCTTGGCCGCGCCCTCGATGACGGTGGTGCCCTCGGCCAGACAGGCCGCCATCATGACGTTCTCCGTGCCGCCCACCGTGGTGTTGTCGAACACGATCCGGGCCCCCCTGAGCCTGTCCGCCCGTGCGACGACGTATCCGTGGGACAGGTCGATGTCGGCGCCCATCTTGGCAAAGGCCTTGAGGTGCATGTCGATGGGCCGCACCCCGATGGCGCACCCGCCGGGCAGGGACACTTTCGCGCGGCCATACCGGGCGAGCAGCGGCCCCAGGACGAGGATGGAGGCCCGCATCTTCTTGACCAGGTCGTAGGGTGCTTCATGGGAGGTGATGTTCTGCGGATCGAGCCTGAGCGTGTTCTCCCCCGTTTTCTCCGGGACCACGCCCAGCTGCGCGAGCACCCTGCAGACGGTGGATATGTCGTCCAGGTCGGGCACGTTGGTGTAGGTGCAGACCCCGCCCGAAAGGATGGA
>CAZNGL010000123.1:0-9126 GCA_964572405.1 uncultured Bacteriovoracaceae bacterium | reverse complement strand
CCTGCCCACGAACCGCTCCACATGGCCGAGGCTCCAGCGGGTGTTGTACGCCACCCCCTCCAGGGCGGCCCGGAGGATCTCCCCTGCGGTGGTGGCGGTGCCGAGGTTGTGGATGCCGGCACGGACCGCCGTATCGTCCACCGGTGTGCGCTCTCCGTTGAGCCAGGGGGTGACGATGACGCCGCGGCTCCCGGCGCTCACCCGGGAGGCGGCGGCGAGGAGGACCTCGTAGGGGATGTCCCTGTGCCCGTCGGCGCCGGCCGGACCCTGAAACCCTCCCACGAGCCGCGCCACGAAGTCGAAGGCCCCGCCCGCCATGTCCTGCTCGTTCACGCTCTGGTACCTCCCCGGGACGGCGGTGGGGAAGGAGGCGATGGAGTGGAGCACGTCGGTCTTCTTGAAGGGGATCAGGCACTGGACCCACGACGAGGTGCCGATGTACAGATGCGCCTCAAAGTCGCGCACCGCTCCCGAGCCGATGCAGGCGCACTGGTGGTCGGGGGAGCCTGCCACCACCTTCACCCCCTGGGGCAGGCCGATGGAGGCCGCAACCTCGGGCCTGAGGGTGCCGATGACATCGGTGGATGCCGCGAGCGGCGGCAGCTTGGACTTCTCGATGCCGCTCAGGGCGATGAGCTCGTCGTCGTAGTGGATGTTCCGGATGTCCCGGATGTCGGTGAGCCAGAAGAGGTGCACGGAATCACAGGTGGCGCCGAAGTGCCCGGTGAGGCGCAGGTTGAGGTAATCCTTGCTGGGCAGGAACATGCTGGTCTTTTCATAGACATCGGGCAGGGCATGTTTGATGTAGAGCGCGTGGGCGATGTCGTCCTTGCCCGAGAGCGTGGGCGCGCCGGCGGTCTTCGGGAGCCATTTCAGGACCTGTGGCAGGCCATAGCCCAGGATGCTCGGGAAGCCCTTCATGAGCTCCCGCACATGGGGTGCGCCCCGCGAGTCCATCCAGGTCAGGGCGTTCATGAGGTGCTTGCCGTCCCTGTCCACGGCCACGGTGCTGGAAAAGGTGCTGGAGACGCAGACTGCCGCGATGGCGTCAGCCCGCACCGCGCCGCAGTGCACCAGGCGGCGCGAGACCCTGAGCAGGGCCTCCCACCACAGGCCAGGGTCCTGCTCCGCGCCGCCGCCCGGCAGGAACATGACCGGCGTCTTCTCTGAGTCCGAGGCGAGGATCCGGCCACGGGCGGTGACGAGGGATGCCTTCACCCCTGAGGTGCCATGGTCGAAGGCCAGGATGACGGGTTCCCGGGACAGGGGGAGTGCCATTACAGGCTCCTCCGGCACGGATGCCGCTCAGATGTCCAGCGTGCTCACCACGCCGTTCTCGTCCTTCATCTCCACGATGACCCCGCCGAAGGAGTCCCCCCCCTGTTTCTTCTTGTCGAGCTCCATGACCCTGGTGATGAGTGCCACGAAGTCCATGGGATCGATGCACGCCTCGGGCGGCAAGACGCCCGTGCCCTTGACCTTGCCCGAGGCCATGAGCATCACGCCCATGGCGGCCGGTATGCCCGTGCCCTCTCCCAGGGCCTGGGTGCGCGACGCCATGTGGAACCGGTACTCCCTGGGCTTGCCGTCCTTGAGCCCCCGGGCGATGACCGTGCAGCAGCCGCAGGGCCTGGTGAACCCCGTCTTCTTCAGGATGCGCTCTCGCTCCCTGAGGATATAGGCCACGGCGAAATCGTAGGGGACCACTGGGACCCCCTTCACCTCCAGGGGATCCCTGCTCCCGAGACCGAGCCCGCACAGATCCCGGGTGAGGTCGTAGTACTCAGGTGGGAGGACCGAGCCCTTGTTGGTGACCTGCCTCACCCTGAGGTATCGCGGCAGCGTCACCTGCTCCGGGTGCGGGTAGGGGTAGATGGGGATCTCCCTGCCCACCACCGGGAAGTCGAAGGTCTGGCGCAGTGCGATGCCGTCGGGCTCGAAATACCGCACATATCTGAGCTCGCCTTCCAGGTACATGGGGATGTCGATGCTCATGCAGTGGAAGCGGTGGCCGATGACACCCTCCCCCTCGAAGGCCTCACCGCCGTGGGTGTGGAAGATGTCGATGGCATCGGTCTCGTCCAGCAGGGTGTCGTGTGCCAGTCTGGCCAGCAGGTTCGTGGCGCCGGGAGAACTGCCCATGCCGATGAGCGCCGTCACCCCGGCCTCCTTTGCCTGGGTGTCCATGTCCAGGATCTCCAGGGTCACGTCCACGTCGTCACAGATGTCCACATAGTTGATCCCTGCCCTCAGAACCTCGCCCAGGATGGGCTTCACCGTGGAGTAGAACGGGCCGATGCAGTTCAACACCACGTCCGCACCCTGGATGGCCGCCCTGATGGTGGCGGGATCGAAGGCATCCACGAACTCCGCGGACACCTTGGACGACCCCATCCCGGAGGCGAGCTGCCGGGCCTTTTCCACGGTCCGGTCGCCGATGACGACCTCGGTGATCATCTCCTGCTGCGTAAGGGTCTGCACCGCCACACTGCCCACCGCACCGCACCCGCCGAGTACCACGACCTTTGCCATGCGTCACCTCATTAATTTGAACATTGTTAATTTTAACTATGTTCAATTCTATGTCGCCTGTCAACTCTTTTCCCCGCACAGCATGATCCCTGCGCGGTAAGGTGCGGAATCGGTCTGAACCGGGAATGCCGACTACACCCGGTACTGGTCGATGATCTCGTCGATGATGCGGCTGTAGGTCTTGTCCTGGTCAGGGGTCATGTATCCCATGATGTTGCTGTTTGCCAGTGACACCATGCCGTGGAGCATACTCCAGATCTTCACGATGCTGTGTCCGAGATCGTCGGTGGATGCCCTCTTGGGGGTCCTCCTCATCTGCATGAGAGCATCGGTGGCGAGCCGGGCGATGTCCATGGAGATCCGGTATTCCACCTCGGAGATCTTCTCGAAGGGGGTGCCCACGTAATCGTTGTACTTGGGCGTGGGCTTGGTGAACATGATGTCGTAATAGGCCTTGTTCGTGACGCCGAAGCGCACGTAGGCATCGATCATGGCGCGGGCCCGGGATACCGGGTCGCTGTTGGCCCGGTAGGCTTCGTCCAGTGCTGAGTAGAGCATCTGGAAGCCCTTGATGACCACTGAGATGTAGATCTCCTCCTTGCTCTTGAAGAAGTTGTAGAGATTCGGAGCGCTCATGTGAAGACGGGTGCCGAGCCTTCGCATGGTGAGCAGGGGGAAGCCCTCCTCCTCGATGATATCCAGGGCCGCCTCGATGATGCGTTCGCGGATCCGGTCGAGCTCCTCACTGGTCCGGGGCTGCTTCATAAACTGTCATCCTTAGCGGTATCCGCATGGGAAGTCAAGATATTTAGAATTTATCTGGCAATTCGTCGATCTATCCGAACCCACCGAACCGGCCTGCATCTGGGGCCGCTTCCCACCCATCGTGCGCACAGACATGCCGATGACGGTCAGGGTTCAGTCCCATGCCCTGGAGCCGGAATGCGTGACACAGGCCCTGCCGAGCCTGATCTGCTTGCTCCTGGCTACCCGGCCGGCGAACCGCACAACCTGATGGAGATCGTTTGCCAGAACCAGGCATGGGCCGTCCTGGTGGAGTCCCGGCAGGGAGCATGCCTTGCCGAGCCTCTCGTGAACCTGGCCGAACAGGCCCCGGAAGGCGAGGACCAGCCCCTCGAGGTCCGGGCTCATGTCTTCATCCTCCAGAAGTCTTGCAGACTCCCGTGCAAGGACCGTAAGGGCAGCCATGGAGCTGCTGATCCACCCGAGATCGAACGCTGTTTCTTCGGAAACGAATCCGGCCTGGCCCCGCAGCCCGGTCAGGACGCCCTCGAACCTCGCCTCCTGGCCGCCGAGCACGGGCCCCATCATCGTGACATCCTCCACCACGCGGAATGCCAGGGCCATGTCTTCATAGGCGGTCCCGGGTCTTCCCAGGATGGCATGCCCGGGAACCATGCAGTCTTCCAGGACGATCCCGCCGTGCGGGCACGGCCTGAAGAACCCGACGTCCAAGGGTTCCTCTTCGCTCAGGCCCGGGGTCCCCCGGGGCACGATAAAGGCGCTGTAGCGCTTTTTCCCTCCCTCCTGGCCCGTCACTGCCATGACGATGAATGCACCGGCAATGGGGCCGTTGGTGAGGAAGGTCTTGCGGCCGCTCAGCAGGAAGGTATTCCCAGCAGGCCGGGCACTGGTCTGCAGGTGCTTGGGGTGGCCTCCCACGCCGGGTTCTGATATGGCCACGCTCAGGGTCATGGCGCCTTCGGCCATGGCGGGGAGGTATGCCCGTTTCTGCTCCTCGGAGCCGAAGGTACCGAGGAAAAACCGTGCAACGATCTGGTGGATGAGCCATGACAGGGTCATGCCCAGGCACCGGCCGTGCCGCGCCAGGAACCTGCCTGTCTCCTGGATGCCCGGGTATCCCATGCCGTGCCCGCCGTGGGCGGACGGCACACCCGCGCCGAGCAGCCCCGAGGCACCCATGTCCTGCCACAGATCCCAGGGGAAGGCCGTGTTCGAAGACAATGTCTCACTGGTGGCAATCCGTTCCCTCGCGAAGGAAACGGCCTGCGCGTGCAGGTCACGGGCGGCCTGCGTCTCTGCCTGCCCGGTCGCCATCACAGCATGAGCTCCTCGATGAAGTCCACGAGCTGGTTGAGGTTCCTGCACTGCCTGAGCTCGTTGCAGTGCTGCCGGTAGGCGTACATCTCGCTGTCTCCGGTGTTCCATGCGGTCTCGGGCTCGGGGTTGAGCCAGATCACCCTGCGGCACCGCTCCCGCATCTCGGCCAGGATCCTGTCCTCGGGGTGAAGGTAATTGGTCCGGGCATCGCCCATGATGATGAGCGTGGTGCGTTTGGTGAGGGTGTCCATGTGGTTCTGCCTGAACTGCCGGAAGGTTTCTCCGTAGTCCGTGGACACATAGTAGTTGAACTCGGGATCCTTGAGGATCTTGTCGATGGCCACGTTGGGCTCGTTGTTGTCGAAGACCTCGGTGACCTCCTTGACCCCGGCGACGAAGACGAAGCTGTTCACCTTCTCGAAGCACTCGTGCAGCGAGTACAGGACGTTGAGCATGAACCGGGCGGCGGACCACACCGAGGACGAGACGTCGCACAGGGTGACGATCTTGGCCTTCTTGGGGGGCCTCTTCCTGAACAGGATCTCCACGGGAACGCCGTGGTAGCGGTCCGCGCGGCGGATGGTCTTCTTCACGTCGAGCACCCCTCTGCTGTGCGCGGCATACCTGCGCGAGATGATGTCCTTGAGCTTGCGCACGAGCTTGTCCAGCGCCTCCCGGACGTCGTCGATCTCCTTTGCGGAGAGCGAGCTGAACGAACGCTCCCCGAGCTCCATGAGGTGTTTCTCGTGGGTCTTGTAGCTGCGGGTGTCGCCGTGTGTCCTCGGTTCCTTGAGCAGCAGGGAGAAGGCGCTGTCGAGGTATTCGCCGAAGTACCGGTTCAGGGCTTCGCGCATGGCCTGGTTGAACTGGAACGGGTTGCGCTCAAGGAAACCGCCGATCTCCTCACGCACGCGGTTGAGGCTCATGAGGACCTTGAGTTTGCTGGAGAGCGGCCCCAGGTTGAACTTGGTGCCGAGGCTCACCGTGTCGCTCTCGGCATGGATCCGCCGCATCATCTCAAGGAAGCCGAAGGGTTCCCCCGAGAGGAAATCAACGATGGCCTGCTCGGCCGGGTCGCTGTCCAGCCGCCCCTTGAGGGACTGGATGACCTGGCCCGCCTTCTGCGGGAGACCCTCCTCCTCGGACAGGTCACCCCTGAGCTCGTGGAAGAAGAGGTGGTACAGACGGTCGAAGTGGGCCTGGTCACGCCTGCTCTTGGCGAAGTTGGCCCGCAGGGCCGCCCGGAACTCCTCCTCGTCCAGCAGGTCGATGAGCTCGAGCTGGGCCGTGCAGTCCAGGACCTCTGCCGTGGAAATCCGGTACCCGGCAGCCCGGCAGCAGGAGACGAACTTCGTAATCGGACTGATCATGTAGGCCCCCTAGCCGAGCAGCTCCTGGGAGCGGGCCCTCACCGCTTCCGCGTCGGAGCGGTATTTACAGAGCATGTTCAGGGTATCGATGAGCACATCGGGGGTGATGTCCTCCACGTCCAGCGCGATGAGGGACCGCGCCCAGTCGATGGTCTCGGAGATGCAGGGCTTCTTCTTCAGGTCCACGGTGCGCACCCGGCGCACCGCGTCCACCACCTGGGCGGCGAGACGCTCGGCGATGCCCGGGATCTTGACGTTCACGATCCTCAGCTCAAGGTCGCGCTCGGGGTAGTCGATGTAGATGTGGATGCAGCGGCGCTTCAGGGCGTCGCTCATGTCGCGGTAGTTGTTCGAGGTGAGCACCACGAAGGGGATGTTCGTGGCCCTGCGGGTGCCGATCTCCGGGATGGACACCTGGAAGTCGCTGAGGAGCTCCAGCAGGAAGGCCTCGAACTCGGGGTCTGACTTGTCCACCTCGTCGATGAGCAGCACCACCTGTTCGTCCGAGGTGATGGCCTTGAGCAGGGGCCGGGGCTGTATGAACCGTTCCGAGAAAAAGGCGTCCTCCTGCTCCGCGATCTTGTCCACCGCCTCGGCCAGGCTCCCGGCGCCTTTGATGACATCGCCGATCTTGTCCTTGACCATCTGGGTGTAGAGGAGCTGCTTGGCGTACTCCCACTCGTACAGGGCCTTGGCCTCGTCGAGGCCCTCGTAGCACTGGAGCCTGATGAGCTCGCAGGCAAAGGCGCGGGACACTGCCTTGGCCAGCTCGGTCTTCCCCACCCCTGCGGGACCTTCCACGAGGATGGGCTTGTTGGTTACCGAGGCGAGGTACACCACGGTGGCGATCTCCTTGGACGTGATGTAGCCGGCTTCCTGGAGTCTCTCGTGTACATCCGATACGTTTTTGAATGTCATGGGGTTGATCCTTTCAAAGCGGAGCATTATTCTATACACAAACTACAGGGGAAAGGAAATCTCATTGTATCCGGGGAACGGGCAGGCATCATCGGGAAACCCTGGCCTCCCGAAGGCTCTGACCTGACATGAACGAGGTACGGACAGCACTCCATCACATGCTGCAAGAGAAAGGAGGAACCTTCATGAAACGGTTCATTCTCGTGATCGTCTTGGCGTTCATCACCTCCCCCCTGGCTGTGCAGGCCGAGACCCTGAAGCTCGCCACGCTCGACTGGGAGCCCTATGTGGGCCAGACGCTCAAGAACAAGGGCTTCAACGCGGAGATCGTCACCGAGGCCTTCAGGCGTGCCGGGTACCAGGTGCAGATCGATTTCATGCCCTGGGACAAGGCCATCGAGGAGGGCAAGAAGGGGAAGTACGACGGCGTGTTCCCTGAATACTACTCCAAGGAGCGCGCCCAGGACTTCCAGTACTCCTACTTCTTCTCCAACAGCCTCCTGGTCTTCTACAAGCGCGCCGGATCCAAGATCGCCTACAAGTCCCTCAAGGACCTCTCGGCCTACAGGATCGGCACGGTCAAGGGCTACATCAATACCGACGAGTTCGACAACGCCACCTACCTGAAGAAGGTGGAGGCGGACAGCGACGAGGAGAACCTCCGCAAGCTCGCCAAGGGCGAGCTGGACCTCATCGTCATCGACAAGCTCGTGGCCCAGTATCTCATCAAGACCAAGGTCCCCGAGGCGGCAGGCAAGCTCGAATCCATCGAACCGCCGCTCACCATCCACAACCTGTTCGTGATCTTCCCCAAGAGCATCCCTGCCTCGGACAAGAGGGCCAAGGCGTTCAACAAGGCCTTCGAGTCCATGGAAAAGGACGGGACCATCAAGGCCATCATGGCCAGGTCGGGTCTGGTCAAATAATCACACGCCACACTTCCCTTTGGAATAAAAAGGGGCCGGGCGAAACGCCCGGCCCCCTGTCACGATCCCGCTTGAGGTCTGTGTCCGCCGCCCGGGGCCCTGTCTCACTGCTCCCAGGCCAGATCATCCACTTCATCGGGATACTCACGGACCCCCAGGAACCCCAGGCACTGGCTGTTCCCTTCGGTGATGTACGCCAGGACCCCGGCACCGGAAGGCGGGGTGTCGTCTGCATCGACGATGTCCACCTCGTCTGCGTCCTCCAATTCGTCCACGGCCACGGTGACGTAGTACCGGTCCTCGGAGAAATTCGTGGCATTGTTCCTGGCCATGAAGGCCATCCCGCCTGCGACCGGGTCGATGCTCCCGCCGCCCATGACCTCCCAGTTCAATCCTGCCGCATCGGTGCACTCGCTGATCCTGAACCATTCCTCGGCCGTGTTGCCCTCCCACCACATCTGGACCTTCCGGTCCCCCGCACTGGCATGCCAGACGCGCACCTTGTCCCCCGCGAACCAGGCATAGTACACCCCTGACTCGGTGCCCTTGACATACTGGGAGACCACGGTCTGGCCTGAGGGGTTTTTGTGGAAGGTGAAGGCCATGTGCACGGTGAGGTTCTGAGACGAATCGGTCATGGTGATGAGTCGTGAGACATACGGGGAATCCACACCGAGATACGGGATGACCACAGTGGTCACCGAGGTGTCCACCACTGCGGTCACACCACCTTCTGTATAGCTGCCCGAGGTGCCCCATTCTTCGGCAAAGGCATTGGCCATCTCGATGTGGGAGTCCAGGATCTCGAGCTGGGTGTAGAGGCACTCATCCCCACCTATCCCCGGATCGAAGAGCTTGCCCAGGACCGTGGACGTTGCCCGGGGGTTCCAGCCGTTCCATACCGTCAGGTCAGTGGTCCCTGTTGACGGGCTCGACCGTTCCAGGTAGGGCATGCAGGCCTTCACCTTGTCCGTGAAGTAGGCAAGCCCGGTGCCGGGGGTGATGTCCCCCCCGTCATCATCGGATCCTTCGCTCCCGCACCCTGCGAGCATGATCGCAACCAGGAACACACCGGCCGCCACGCCGACGAGCCTCATCTTCATGGGTCACCCCCTGTTCGTCTCCATTCTGGTATCTCTAGGGCTATCCGTGCGGACACTTTTTTTCAAGGAAATTCTCGTGCGTTATCAATGTGCCGTATTTTCACATGATTTCAATTTCTTCGCACACCCCTTGACATCGGCTTCCCGGGTTCTATTATGTACGCTTAAATTTGTTATGAAGGAGGTTTTTCATGA
>CAZNGL010000122.1:0-9172 GCA_964572405.1 uncultured Bacteriovoracaceae bacterium | reverse complement strand
AGCAGGTCGTTGATGAGCATCCTGGTCCTGCCCATCTCCACGGTCACCTCCAGGGGTATGTCGAGGATGAAGTCGAGATCCTTGGCCGGGCCGGCCGCCTGTCTCGTCTCGTCGAGCTCGGTGAAGGTGGCCTTCCTGGGGGCCTTGTCGAAGGGCTTTCCCTCCTCGATCTCCGCCCCCGATTCCAGGGCCTGTGCCCAGTCTTCGGCAAGCTTGTCCTGGTCGAGGCCTGCGTCCTTCTTCCCCTCGGAGTCCCCGCCCATGAGCTTGTCGATATCGTCCTGGCTGAGCGTTCCGCCCGTCTTGTCGTCTAGAGCCATAGCCCCCTCCTTAGTAGAGCTTCCTGTCGATGGTGCTTACCACGTCTATTGCGAGACAATCCTTGATCTTCCCCGGCCGAGCGAGAAATTTCGGCAGGTTCTGCACGTTTACCACGAGCGGGTCGTTGATGTCCTTGTCCAGGACCACCACGTTCCCGGGCTTCAGCGATGCGAGTTCCCGGGGCGATATCATGCTCCGGCCGAGTTCCACGTCCACGTCCACGTACACGCCCATGAGCTCCCCCTTGAGCCGGTTGACCCAGGCGCCGTCGATGCTCGTCTTCTCCTCTGAGTGGAACGTGGCGTAAAGACGGTCCCGGATGGGCTCGATGAGCATGTACGGCATGCAGACCATGACGTTCCCGGTCATCTCGTCCATTTCCACCTCGAACTGGACCACCACGATGACGTCCTCGTTGGGGATGATGCCCGCGAACTGGGGGTTCATCTCCGATCGGATGTACTGGAAATCCAGCTCGTACACCGGCTGCCACGCGTTCACGAGCTCCTTGATGGCCGAATGCACCACCTTGTGGAGCATGCGCTGCTCGATGGCGGTGAACTCCCTGCCCTCCACCTTCATGGTGCCGGCCCCCCGGCCGCCGAAGAAGCTGTCGATGAGCGCGAAGACGAGCTTGGTCTCCACGATGACCAGGGCATTGCCCCGCAGCGGCTCCACCCGGATGATGTGGATGCTCGAGGGTACCGGCAGCGAGCGCATGAAGTTGCCGAACTTGATGGTGTCCATGGACACCGGCGTGATGTCCACCATCTTCCTGAGCATGCTGGACAGGGTGTTCCGGAAGAAGCGTGCGAACCGGTCGTGGATGGCGTCCAGCGACGGCATCCTCCCCCGGACGACCTTGTCCTGGGCGGCGAAGTCGAAGCGCTGGAACTGCCCCTCCTCCGCCTGGGGGACTGCCGTCTCGGTGGCGATCTCTCCGCCGACCACCCCTTTTAAGAGGGCGTCAACCTCTTCCTGAGTCAGTATCTGTCCCATGGTACGACCTCACTGGACCACGAATTCCGTAAAATACACCTGGGTGACCTGCCCCGACGAAAGGTACCTGTTCACCGCGTTCATGATCTCGCGCTTGAGCATGCGCTTGCCTGCCACGGTGGCCACGTCGTCGTAGGTCTTGTTGGAGAGGATCATGAGCACCTCGTCGCGGATCTGGGGCAGCTTGGAAGTGATCTCGGAATCCGTGCCGGGGTTGTCCACCTCGAACTGCATGACCGCCTTGAGGTACCGCTGCCCCTGGGCGTCGGCCAGGTTCACGATGAACGGGTCGAGCACCTTCAGGGGGCCTCCCGCGCCGGCTGCGCCGCCATGGCCCTCCTCGCCTCCGTGCTTGGCCGTCTGCTCCTGCCTGGCACCGGCTCCGGCTTCACCCCCCTCCTGTCCCTTCTTCGGGGCCGCGATGAGAAAATAGGCCGCAGCCGCACCCACCAGGATCAGCACGACCACCGCGGCGATGACGATGATCATCACCGGGGGCTTCTTCTTCGGTGCCGCCTCTTCCTTCTTTTCCTGTTTTTCCTCGCCAGCCATATGCGTCCTCCTATATGCGGTCTTTCAAGAGGATGATTTCCACCCGTCTGTTCTTTTCCCTGCCCGTGGCGGTGTCGTTGGTGGCAACGGGCCTCTTCTGGCCGTACCCTGCCACGCAGAACCTCTCCATGCCCATTCCCAGTCCATAGACGAAGAAGTCCGCCACGCCGGTGGCGCGCTGCAGGGAAAGGTACCAGTTGGCGCGCCGGCTGCCCACGTTGTCCGTGTGGCCCTCCACCGCGATGGTAGCATCCACGTCCCTGATGGATCCCGCGATGGCCCGGAGCACCGGTTCCGCCTCCTTCCTCACCCTGGAGGACCCTTCATGGAACAGCACGTCGCCGCTCACCCGGATGGAAAGGCCCCTGCCCGTCACCTGGACCTCTGCCTCCTCCCCTTCGGCAGGCACGTCCCGGCCAAGCTCCTTCATGGCAAGCACCAGGGCCCTGGTGAGCTCCTGCCGCTTGAGCTCGATGACCTCCTGTGTCATCTTCACCATGGGCTCGGTGACGCGAACCTGGTGCTCGCGCGGGTACTGGAGCGGCCCGGCCACCGAGCTGAAGAACCCGAACGCATCCTTGAGGGCCTTGCTGTCCATGGAGCTCATGGCGATGATCATGACAAAGAACGTGAGCAGCAGCGTGACCATGTCGGAGAACGTGATCAGCCAGCCCAGCCGGTCGGGCAGCTTCACATGGGTGACATTGGTCTCTCTGCGCGCCATCACTGTTCTTCCAGTTCGAAGTTGAATCCCTTGTAGAAGAAGGACCGCCTCCAATCCACGCGGGACTGCCGGATATCGTCAATCTTCACCTCGCCCGGCAGATCTCCGGTGATGACGATCTCCACCCTCCGGTTCAGCCTCCTCCCGTCCTCTGTGGCATTGGTGGCCAGCGGCCTTGAAGAGCCCATCCCGTAGGCGCTCAGCCTCTCGCCGGGGATGCCGCTGTCCTCCAGATACGAGAGCACCGCCAGTGCCCTGGCCGCGGACAGGCCCCAGTTGGAGAAGAACGGTGCCTTCTCGATGGGGATGGAGTCGGTGTGTCCCATGATGATGACCTTGTTGTCGATCCGTGAGAGGATCCGGGCGACGGCCGTAAGCACGGCCCTGCTCTCGGGGGACAGCGTGTCGGTCTCGCCGTCGAAGAGGATCCCCGCCTTGATGGAGATGATCACCCCGAGTTTGCCCTGGCTCACGGCAACACTGGTCACTGCGCCGGTCCCGTTCAGCGTATCCTCGATATTCCTGATATTCACGGGTCCGGTCTCCACGGACGGCCCCTGGGGGAGGATGTTCTTCAGGATATCCATGGTAAAGGGGCTCCTTCCCCCGGGCAGAACGCCGAAACTCCCCATGATGGAACCGATGGCCATCTTCTGCTTCTGGACGTCCCTGACACTCATGGATGCGAGCACCACGAAGAAGGTGAGGAGGATGATGAACAGCGACCCGTAGAGCACGATCACCGTGTTCCTCGGCCTCTCCACATAGACGATCTTCCTGCGCGGCACGCTACTCTCCTCTCGGACGGCCGGCCACCTGCTCGCGCAGAGCCGGGGCAAGGAACGAGTGGAGCTTGCGCTCCACGATCCGGGGGTTGTCGCCCGCGGAGATGCACATGATGCCCTCGATGATCATGCCCTTCTCCAGGACCTCCTCCCGGGAGCGCATGGTGAGCTTCCCCGCCATGGGCAGGGCCACGAGGTTCGCCATGATGGCTCCGTAGAAGGTGGTGATGATGGCCACCGCCATGGCCGGGCCGATGGTGGACGGGTCTGACATGGACTGGAGCATCTGCACCAGGCCGATGAGCGTGCCCACCATGCCCATGGCCGGGGCGAAGGTGCCGATGGAGTTCAGGATGTCGGCCCCCCTGATGTGGCGCTGCTCGATGTGCTCGATCTCGGTCTCCAGGATATCGCGGATGGACTGGGGCTCGAGCCCGTCGATGACGAGCTCCAGTCCCTGCTTGAAGAACGGGTCCCGCAGGTCCTCGGTGGCGCTCTCCAAGGCCAGGATCCCCTCCCGGCGCGCCCGGGAAGCGAAATCCACGAACAGCGGGATCAGCCCCTTGGCGTCGCGGTGCTGGGTGAAGAAGACGTTCTTCACCACGCCGAAAACACCGAACACGTCCTTGAGGGGGTAGTTGATGAAGATGATGCCGAAGGTGCCGCCTATGGTGATGAACACGCTCGGCATGTCAACGAACAGGGTCAGCGGTCCGCCCGCCATGATGCCCACGAGGACCATGCCGAAGGCGGCCAGCACTCCGATAATCGTTGAAAGATCCATACCCGTACCCCTTGCTCCTCGCGGTCTGAATGCTCGATGCTGTGAAAAGCAAGGGCTGTGCCATAGAGCTCATGGGGGTCAACATATTGTTTTTATTGAATAGTGCCGGATGCGGAACCGGGCGTTCCGCACGGGAAGAGGGTCAACATTTTGACGCCGCCCCATAATCCGGGGCGTGTGAGGGGCAGACGGCATGTCCTCCGCCCGCCCCCTTCTTCCCTGTTCATGATGAGAAGGGGGCGGGCGGGTCGCACCGTATGAGTATGAGTCAGCCCGTTACCGCTTGAGGTTGATGAGCTCCTGCAGCATGTTGTCCACCGTGGTGATGATGCGGGAGTTGGCCTGGAAGCCGCGCTCCGTGGTGATCATCTTCACGAACTCGGCCGCGATGTCCACGTTGGACTGCTCCAGGGAATTTGGGGCGATCCTGCCCAGGCCGTTCTCGCCCGGCCGGCCGGTGATGGCGTCACCCGATTCGCGGGTGGCGGCCCAGAGGTTGCCGCCCACCTTGAACAGGGCCTGCTGGTTGTTGAACTTGGCAAGGCCCACCCGGTAGAGGTTGAGGATCTGGCCGTTTGAGTAGTGGCCCGTCATGACGCCGTCCGTGCCCACGGAGATGCTCTCCAGGAAGCCGGTGCCGTACCCGTCCTGGGTCTGGTACACCGTGGTGGACGAGGAGGCGTACTGGGTGGAGGTGAGCGCCTGGGGTTCCCAGGAGGAGCTGGGGAGCGCCGCGCCGCCGGCCACGTCGGCCACCGTCACGGCAGCCCCGCCCCAGGCCCCGTCAGTGCTGCGGGTGCCGAACTGGGCCGATATCACCTGGTCCACGCCCGTGATGAACTGGGCCGTGAACTGGGGGTAGCCCTCGGGGGAGAAAGTCGTGGACCGGGTCCAGTTGTCCGGGTCCGCGGGGTCGCCCGCACCGTCGTACACGAAGGCGCTCATGGACTCCAGGGCGCCGCTCTGGGAGTTGTAGGTCACCGTGCCCCGCATGAGCACGCCCTGGGCCGAGGTGCCTGCCACGCCCGCCCTGAGATCGTCTGCCGGGTTGCAGGTGATGATGTACTCCCAGGTGTTCTCCAGGTCCGTGACACCGGGGGCGTACTCACTGGATGCGTCGAGCTTGTCGTAAATAACGGAGAGGTCGTGGGATCTGCCCTGGGAGTCGTAGACCCGGATGGCGGTCTGGTACCCGTAGGCCGCATCCCCGATGGGTTCTGCCTGAGTGGCGTCCCAGGCATTGAACAGGCTGAACACGTTGGAGGTGTCCTCGCTGTTCAGGTTGGTGATGGCCGTGACCGCAGCCGTGGGCTCGGGCGGCGAGGTGAAGGCGCTCAGCCGGATGTCCTGCAGCGTGCCCACGTCGTCGCCGTCCTCGTCCAGGGCCCAGCCCTGGGCCACGTAGCCCTCGGGGTTGATGAACCAGCCGTCCGCGTCGAACCGGAACTGTCCGGCCCGGGTGTAGTACACGGTCTCCGAGTCCTGGGGCGAAACCATGAAGAAGCCGCTGCCGCCGATGGCCAGGTCCGTGGCCGACGAGGTGGACTCGAAGGAGCCCTGCTGGAACAGGGTGTCCACGGTGCTCAGCGCGGCGCCGCGGCCGATCTGGGCCGTGCCCGCCGAGGTGGCCACAGACTGTGCCAGAACGTCCTGGAACGTGGTCCTGCTCGACTTGAAGCCGATGGTGTTCACGTTGGCGATGTTGTCGCCGATGACGCTCATGGCGTTGCCGTTGGTGGAAAGACCGCTGATGCCGGAAAACAGGGAACTCGATATACTCATACGTGCCTCCTTTTTAAGTGCTTAGCCGGTGATCCTGGTAATGTCGGCGAGCGTTATCTTCTTGTCGCCTACCTGCAGGTAGATGGTGCCGTTCTCAAAGGTCACCCCGGTGACCGTGCCGTTGGCGTACGAGGTGGTGTTCACGCGTGTCCCGCCGATGCCGGTTGCCTCGATGCCGAAATAGTACGTGCCCGGGCTGAGGACCTCGCCGCTGTTGTTCCGTCCGTCCCAGACGCAGGACACGTCACCCTGCTGGACATTGCGCATGTCGATGGTGCGCACGGCAGTGCCGCTGGCATTGTATACGGTCACCGTCACCAGCGAGGCGTTGCCCTGCAGGTTGAAGTCGATGGTGGACTCGGCGCCGGTGAAGTTGATGGTGTTGCCGGTGGCGTTCACCTGCTTCCCGATGAACGAGGCCGCCTGCATGCTGTTCATGGAGTTCTGGAACTGGGCCATGAGCTCGATGTTGCTGTTCATCTCGGAGAGCGACTCCAGCTGGGAGAACTGGGCGAGTTGGGCGGTGAACTCGGTGTTCTCCACGGGGTTGAGCGGGTCCTGGTACTGGAGCTGTTTCACGAGCAGGTTCAGGAACATGTTCTTCTGCTCCGCGATCTTGTCCCTGACCGCGCTCGTCGAGACGGCGTCCGCTGCCGACTGGTTCGCCAGGATGGTGTCCAATCCGATGGCCATGGTCTTACTCCTCCCTTACCCGTGTCTAGGCAATGATGTCGAGCCTGCCGGCCTCGATGAAGCGGCCCGCGGGCGCATAGCCGTGTCCGTACTCGCCTGTCTCCCTCCCGGGGTTCCGGGAGCCCTGTTCCCTTCCCTGCTGGCCGGACCCGCCGCGGTTCCCTTCGTTCCCAAGCCAGGCCAGGGCCTGGCGGTGGTCACGCGCGCCAAAGGTGTCCGTGGTCACCACGAACTGGGTGGCCTTGATGCCCTGCTCGGACAGTGCGTCCTTCAGCACGTTCAGGTTCTGCTGGATGATGTCGCGGGTCACGCTCTGGTCCACCTTGAAGGACGCCATGACCTGGCCGTCCTCCACGCGGATGTCGATGTCCACCCGGCCGAGCATGGGCGGGTTGAGCCGGAGGGTCAGGGAACCCTCGCCGGTCTTCGCGTATGCGGGGACCGCCTGTCTGATCTGGTCCACGACCTCCCGGGTGTACTGCCGGGTCATCGCGGGCGCATCATCCGAGACCTGCCGGGCGAGGGCCTCGATCATGTCCCTGTCGAACACCGCAGGCGCCAGGGTGGCCGCCGCCTCCGGCATGTGGGTCTTCACTGTGGTCTCGATCCCGGCGAACTCCTCCTGCGAGAGTGCACCCTTGAGCAGGCCCAGTGCATCGACGGCCTGCCGGGGCAGCTCGGTGTCCGCTCTGGCGGACAGGACCGAGGATATCCTGGCAGTGGCCTCCTGCACGGCGGCGTGGCGCACCTGGGAGTCGGTGGCGAAGACAAGGTCACGCGCGAGGCCCTTCGGGATGTTGAAGGTGTCTTCCAGGGCGTCCACCATGGCGGCGACCTGGGCAGTCACCTCGGGGGCCGTTGCAGCAGCGGGCTGCATTGTCACCTGGGATGCCGTGATGGCGGCGGCCTGGACAGCTGACTCAGGGCTCGTCGGCACGGCGGCCGGGCCGCTGGAAAGACCCGTAGTGCCCGCAGCTGCTGCCTGCGCCTGGGCAGGACGTGTGAAAAGGACATGGTGGCCTTCAGACAGTTCCGCATGGGGGGGCTTCAACACCTCTGCTACGGACTCCTGGATCTGGGAGACGATCTTTGTGATGTCTGACGGCGTTGTCGTGGTCTGGATCGCTGGTTTTTCCGGCGTGCCGGGCACGCCCTGGCGAAAGCCCCTGGATACGATGAACTGCGCCACCACCGCCTCATAGGTGGCCTGGTCCGTGGTGGCCAGGGTGATGAGCCGGCCGGTATCCACCGATCCTGCGCCGGTCTGCTGGCAGAGCCGTGTCGAGATCGACTCGGCAAGTCTTGCCTTGAGGTCGTTCACTGTCGCGGTGTCGGCGAATATCTGCGTTATGTCAGCGTCCTTGAATCCGCAGGACGCGAGGATGGCCTTCAGCCCCTCGTCGGAGAGACCCTGGGGAGTGCCCGCGAGGAGAGCCCGGGCATCGTCGCTGCCCACGCCCATGGACTTGAGCGCTGAGAGGAACTGGAACAGGGGAATAGCCTGGGGAGTTGCCGTGACGGCCGCGAGGAGCTCCCCGTCGAGGGTCTCCCGGGCCTGTCCGAACAGGGCCGCACCTCCCTCGGGCCCGCCGGAGAGGGCTGCCCGGAGCTGGTCTTCGAACCCCTGGACCGTGTTTCCGTGGCCCATGACGCGCTGCAGCAGACCCATTGCCCCGCTGGCAAAACCCATCAGTGCTGCTAGGGGTGACGGCATGTTCGCCTCCGCACACAAGTCGTTGCCCCTTCCCTGAGCAACCACGATGCCAGGGGCCTGCGGAGCGTGGATTTTCCAAGACAACAAGGGGGGAGAACCGATCCCCGGAGGGAAAATATTCACCGCCCCGGGAGCAAATGTTGCCTGATGGGCGGGAACTGCCGGGGCAGCGATCAGTACTGGACGTCGATCTCGAACAACCCGTCACCGTCCTCGTCCAGCCTCAGCAGCTTTGTGCTGTAATCGAATGTCGCCCGGGTGGGGCCCCCCGCAGGACCTGTTCCACCGGTGACCATGATGGAACCGCTTACAATGAAACCCTCATTGACCAGCAACTGCTCGACAGTGGCGAAATCCACGTACCCATGGTCTTGATGGTAGAAGCGCATGGAAAACACGTGCTCCTCCTGATCGCCGAAGTCCCGGATGTCTTCTGTGGCATGCTCCACCTTGAAGGTCCTGTTCCTGGTGACATTGGTAATGACAAGATCGCTCACGTTCGTTCCCGTGTGCATGTCATAGTACCAGTCCCTGGTCTTTGTGCCGTTCACCTCTCCCGTGATCACGCCCGCGGACGTCTCGTATACCAGATCGAAACCCTGGTATGTGTATACCAGATGGAGTTCACGGCCACGGGCATCGTACAGTCCGGCGTAGGGGACCGTTCCGGACATGTAACAATCCGGCATGGACGAGAAATCCCGGTATACGAGTTCCCCCCAGAAATCCCCCGTGTCCGTGTCATGGTGCCAGGAGTCGGTCATCGTTCCGCCATAGTCCCCGTATATGACTTCGGTATCCGATGTGACCGCGCTGCA
>CAZNGL010000121.1:0-9284 GCA_964572405.1 uncultured Bacteriovoracaceae bacterium | reverse complement strand
GCGTTGCTCTTGGGGGCGCAGGCGAGGTAGACGGCGGTCTGGTACAGGGCGATCTCCCCTTCCGGGCTGCCCACGGAGGTGAATGCCTCCTTGGCGCTCACCGCCATGCGCAGCGCGTTCGGGTCGGCCATGCCCACGTCCTCGGAGGCGATCCGGATCATCCTGCGCAGGATGAAGAGCCTGTCCTCCCCCGCCTCGAGCATCCTCCCAAGCCAGTAGATGCTTGCGTCCACATCACCGGCGCGTACGCACTTGTGGAAGGCGGAGATGAGGTCGTAGTGGTTCTCGCCGGACCGGTCGTGATACAGGGGCCGCTCCATGAGGCCCTTGAGGTCGTCCAGGTCGATGTGCTTCGCCTCGATGGCGTCAAGGGCCAGCTCCAGCATGTTCAGGGCCGCCCGGGCATCGCCGTCCGCGGCCCTGGCCATGGCTGCGACGCAGGGGGCCGACACGGTCTTGCCCAGGGATGCGACGACCTCGTCCCGGACCAGGGCACGCCGCAGGATCTCCTCGATGACGGATGCGCCCAGGGCCTTGAGGACGACGACCTGGGTTCTGGACAGGAGCGGCGAGGTGATGGCGAAGGAGGGGTTCTCCGTGGTGGCGCCGATGAGGATGATGGCCCCGTTCTCCACGAAGGGGAGCAGTGCGTCCTGCTGGACACGGTTGAACCGGTGGATCTCGTCGATGAAGACGATGGGCTTCTGCCTGGCCTTGTCCGCCATGCCGGTGACCCGTCTGATCTCCTGCACCCCTGCGGTGACGGCATGGATGGTTACGTATGCGTCGGGATACAGCCCCTCGATGATGCCCGCCACGCTCGTCTTGCCGGAGCCTGGCGGGCCCCAGAGCATGGCGGAGCGGAACGCTCCCCGGGCGAAGTCCCTGAGCAGGGCCTTGGCCTCTTCCTGCCCCAGGAGGTCATCGACGGTCCTGGGCCTCGCCCTGAATGCGAGAGGGGGAACCTGTGTGTGCATGCAATGTTCTATACCATGAATCCGGGTCGTATAGGAAAAACAGAATCCCTGTCGTTTTTCCCCTTAAGTCATCCCGGAACGTGACGATAGAGAATACTAGGTTCTTCAAGATTCATTCCCCGTAGAACCTCCTCATATGTTCGCAGGTCAAACGCTGGCCTGCTTTTTTTTGCCTGTCCGAGGGGGGTGCGGTGAGGATGAAAGGTGTGTGGCCTAGCGTTTCGGGGGGGTCTTCGCGGGGGCGGCATCGTGCCCGGCTTCCAGGCGCCTTCTCCTCAGGGCGGCATCAGGGTCGTCCGGCGCCTCGGAGGCATCGCCTTTCTCGGCAGCCCCTCTCTCTGAGCCCTTCGCCTGGACCTCCTTGAGGATCAGTGACTCGAAGTTCCTGGCGTCCCTGAAGTGGGGGTTGATCTCGAGGGCCTTCTTCAGCCACTCCATGGCGCTGTCCATGTCCTTCTTGTCATAGTACAGGCGCGCCACGTTGAAATGGAGGTGCTCGTCCGCAGGGGAAATGGCAATGGCCTTCTGGTAGTTCGCCAGGGCCTCGTCCACCATGTTGGCCTTCCGCAGCTCGATGCCGAACTCGTTGAAGATGTGCTTGTTGTCCTCCTCGAAGATGGCCTCGATCTCGGAGAGCTTCTGGAAGACGGCCTTGGCCTTGGCGGTATCGCCCATCTCCATGTACAGGGTCCCGATGCCGAAGTTGGCCCGGATGCTCTCGGGGTCCACCTTCAGGGCATTGGTGTATTCGAACTCGGCGGAGTAGAGCTCGCCCCGGGACCGGTGCTTCTCGGCAATGGCCACGTGGCGGTCATGCTCGGCCTCCTCCTTGGTCTTGACGCGGTAGTTGGGGTCCAGGGTGTAGCGTTTGAGGAACTCGTCATAGGGCAGCTCGATGACGATGCCCGTGGGCTTGCCGTCGTTTCCCAGGAAGGTGAGCTTGACCTTCTCCTCGTCCACCTGGTCGGCCTGGCAGTAGTTCTTCACCGTCTGGGTCTTCTGGGTGTGACCCGTGCCCAGGGTGATGGTGGATTCCTCGAAGAACACCCCCTGGATCTTCTTGAGATAGCGCGATCGGTCCATATATTCTGGAGTATCGGCTTTCCGCACCCGGAAGTTTATACCTGAGAAACCCTGCAATGCGCCCATGGTTGACGCCCGGCGGCAGAATGTGGCAACCCTAACCGTGGAAGACGTCCGCGTGAAAGGGGGAGTGATGCAGTCACTTGGATTCATCGGCGCAGGCAACATGGCCGAGGCCATCATCTCGGGGCTCATGAAGAAGGCACTGATCCGGCCCGAAGGAGTGGGGGTGTTCGACATCCGGCCCGAGCGCATGGAGCACCTGCAGGCCATGTACGGCGTGGGGACGCACGCCACGGCCCGCGAGGCCGTGACGAGCCGGGACGTGGTGATCCTGGCGGTGAAGCCCGACCAGATCCTGAAGGTGCTCGCCGACCTGAAGGACCCCCTTTGTGGAAGACTCGTGGTGAGCATTGCCGCCGGGATCACCCTGAAGGCCATTATCCAGGTCCTCGGTGGTGACGCCAGGGTCGTACGGGTCATGCCCAACACCCCGTGCCTGGTCCTTGAGGGGGCTTCGGTCATGGCTGCGTCGCAGGCGTGCTCGGACCAGGAGCGGCGCACGGTCAAGGAGATCTTTTCCGCCGTGGGCCTGTGCCTGGACATGGAAGAGAAATACCTCAATGCGGTCACAGCCCTGTCGGGATCGGGCCCGGCCTTCTGCTTCCTGTTCCTGGAGGCGCTCTGTGACGGGGCCGTGAGGGCGGGACTTCCCCGGGATGTGGCCCTGCGCCTCGCCGCGGCCACCATGAAGGGGGCTTCCTCCATGGTGCTGGAACTCGGCAGGCATCCGGGCCAGCTCAAGGATATGGTGACCTCGCCCTCGGGGACCACCATCGAGGGGGTCGGTGTCCTGGAGGCGAAGGGGTTCCGCTCGGCGGTCATGGAGGCCGTGGTGGCGGCGTACCGCAGGGCTGAGGTCCTGTCCGGGAACGCTTAGGCGGGAGAGGGAGGTCTTTTCAGGCCACCCTGGAGTTCCTGATGATCTCCACGGCGTCCGCGGGCGTATCCACCAGGGTGAAGATGTACCGGTCCTCGGGAAGGATCATGCCCTCGGAGAGCATGGTGTCGTTGATCCACGTCAGGAGCCCTGTCCAGTACTGCGACCCGACGAGGATGACGGGAAACGGCTTGATCTTGTCGGTCTGGATGAGGGTGAGGGACTCGAAGAGCTCGTCCATGGTGCCGAACCCGCCCGGGAAGATGACATAGCTCATGGCGTACTTCACGAACATGACCTTTCGCACGAAGAAGTACCGGAAGTTTATGTGGATGGTGGTGTACGGGTTGAGCTTTTGCTCGAAGGGGAGCACGATGTTGAGCCCCACGGACTGGCCGCCCGCCTCAAATGCCCCCTTGTTGGCGGCCTCCATGATGCCCGGCCCGCCCCCGGTGATCACCGTGAACCCCTCCTCGGCCAGCATCCTGCCCATCTGCTCCGCCATGGTGTAGTACCTGTCGCCGGGCTTCGAGCGGGCTGACCCGAAGATGGTCACCGCCGGTTCCAGGGGGGAGAGCTGCTCGATGCCGTCCACGAACTCCGCCATGACACGGAAGACCCTCCACGATTCCTGGGGCTTGATCTGGTCGATGAGGTACTTGTCGGTCTTCATGGCGCCGCTCCTTTCTGCGCGCAGGTTCATAATTGCCCTATCGGCATGCCCGGTGCTACCATTGAGCAGCCGTGTACGACCTGCACATCCATACAACACATTCCTCGGACGGGCAACACACCCCCCGGGAGATCCTCGACATGGCTCTCCAGATCGGCCTCACCGGCCTTTCCTTCACAGACCACATGGCGGTTTCCGCCGTACCGGAAGGGATGCGACTGGCAGCAGAGAACGGCATGCGGTTCTTCACGGGGGTCGAGCTCTCCACGGTCCGGGAGGGTTCGGAGTATCACCTCCTGCTCTACGGCTTCCGCCACGACGAGGGGACCCTGCGGGACTTCCTCTCCCACTACTGCGACGCCATCTGGGGCAGGCTGGGCAGGGCCATCGCCATCTTCTCCCGCATGGGGTTCACCCTGGGGGAAGAGGATATCCGGGGCTGGGGCAGGTCGGTCCCCACCGGCGTGACCCTGCTCGATGCCCTCCTCCTGAGGAACAGGGGGGACGCCAGGCTCAGGGAATATGTCAGCGGATCCAAGGCCTCCTCGCCGTACCTGTCTTTTTACCGGGACTATGCCCTGGGCGATATCGGCGATGCCGTGAGGGAGGCCCTTCCCGGGCTCACGGAGACGCTCGCCCTGTTCCGGGGGCTCGGCGTGACTATCCTGGCGCACCCCGGGGGAGTGAGTGAGGGTTTCCTGGCTGAGCTCAAGGCCCAGGGTCTTGACGGTATCGAGGCGTACAGCACCCACCACGACGACGGGACATCGAAGAGGCTTGCCCTTGTTGCCCGCGAACTGGGACTTCTCGTGAGCGCCGGGTCCGACTTCCACGGGGAGCGGATCAAGCCGGGGATCCGGCTCGGAGACTGCACGGGCGCCCCCGATGATGCGCTCATCGCCGCCCTTGGCGACAGGGGCCCCTACTGAGCGAGGATCACCGGCTCCAGGAGGATCACCAGCTCCGCGGTCTCCACCCCCTTGGTTTCCTGCTTGAAGAGGTAGCCCAAATAGGGGATGTCGCCCAGGATGGGGATCTTGGTGTTCTCCACCTTGAGGTTCTTGCTGATGAGGCCTCCCAGGGCGATGATGTTGCCGCTGTTCACCCGGACCTGGGAGCACGCCTCCTCGAGACCCACGGTGGGGAGCGTATAGGTGTTGTCCTCGATGACGCGTTCCTCGAGCTTCAGTATACGGCTCTTGATGGGGGTTATGCTCAGGTTCACCGCGTTGTGATCCAGGTCGATGTTGGGCACCACGCCGAGCAGGATCCCGTCGAAGATGGAGCTCAGGGTCACCTCCGGGGTGACGATGGCACCCCCGCCCTCGATGGTGGTGGTGGTGACCTTGATCTCCTGGATGTAGGAGGTGTTGGTCCCCACGCTGATCATGGCGGGCTGGCCGTTGGTGACCCGGATGCGCGGATTGGACAGGACCTTGACGTCCCCGAACTGCTCCAGGGCGTTCATGGCCGCGTCGAACCCGTGCTCGGGGGAGCTCACCTGGATCTCCAGGGCAGGGGTCAGGTTCTCCGTGCTCAGGGAGAGGTTCTGTCGGATGGGGTTGAAGGCATAGTCCCCGATGGTCCCGTGGATGCTGGTCCAGTCGATGCCGTATTTGCTCTCGTCCTTCAGGGCCACCTCGATGACCTTCGCCGTGATGACGATCTGCGCGTTGTAGTAGGTCTTCAGCGTTCTGACGTAGGCGTCGATGCGCTCGATGGCGTCGCGCATGTCGTTGACTTCCAGGAAGCCCAGCGCCCGGTTGACGGAATAGGTGCCGTACGGAGTCAGGGCGGCCTTCACGAAGTCCTCGATCTGGGCATAGATGTCCGTCATGGTGGGGGGGACCGTGGAGCTGATGGAGAACGCCCCGCTCAAAGGACCCTGACCCGATGTGCCCGTGGATGAGCCGCCCGAACTGCCTGAGCTGCCGGATGAGGATCCGTTCGAGGTTCCGCCCAGGACGTCTCCGCCCACGGACATGGATGCCTGCTTGCTGGACGCCATGAAGTTGAGGTGGTAGGTCCTGGACTCGGTACCCTTCACGGACAGCGTGTTGCCGCTCACCCGGGAGAAGACGTGCAGGGCGGAGTCAAGACTGTTCATGGCCTCCTCCAGGGGGGTCTGGTTGAAGGAGATGGACACGCCCGGCAGGGGGATGTGCGTCCTCGTCTGGGATCGGTCCGAACCGGCACCCGCAGGCGCGGGCACTCCAGGGATTTCCGGCATGGTGGTGCCCGACCTCAGGCGGGAGTCGATGACCAGGTTCAGGCCCGCCTTTTCCGCAATGGCCGCATACACGTCGGTGAAGGAGGCATTGCTGGCCGTGAGCGTGATGGTCCTGCCCTTGAGGGGACTTGCCACCGCAGGTTTCGCCGCGGATGGCGTGGGCTGGGCCTGCCTCGGCTCCACCGGGGCGGCGGCCTTCTCCTGCTCGATGGAGAAGTCTTCCTTCTTCATGGTCCTGTCCACTGCACAGCCTGTGAGGAGGAGCAGGCAGATGGTAGCGATCACGGCTGATCTAAAATGCTTTGACATGGTGGGTCTCCCTGGTACCGTTGTGATAAGTGATGGTCACCTGGTCTTTTTCTATGGCGATCACCCGGAAGTCCCCGGCGCTCTCGCCGATTCTCATCTTCTTCCCGTTGACGATGCAGAAGCTGTCCTTGCCGGCATCCACGATCATGGTGACCCTGACTGCGGGACGGACCTGGACGGTGTTCTCCGTGTCCGCGAAGTCAGGGAGGCTGGACGCGGTCCACTCGTGGCGGAACACGTCTTTCATGGTCGCGGCACCGGTCCCTTCTTCCCCCGTGAGGGTGAAGAGGCTCAGCTGATCGATAACGCCCAGGAACTCGGGCTGCGACGGCGAATACGGTGCAGGACCCCGCACGAGCAGGGAGGACCCCATGCACAGGATGACGCCCGCCACCGGGATGAGGACCAGGATGATGAGCTTGGTGTCGACCTTCACGGCGTGGGCGCCCCCTGCTTGAATCCCTTCATGGTGACCGTGATGCCTCCCGACGTGCTCTCCACCACCGCCTCCTCGAGGAAGAACATGCCCCCCGCATAGGTGGAGGCAACCTCCGACATGAGCTGAGCGAGGTCGTGGTCCACGAGTTCGATTTCATACTCAACGTTCGTATGGCGCTCGCCCGACAGGGTGATGAGCTTTGAGCTTCCCGCCCTGATGGCGTCCATCTTCGCCTCATAGGTGCTGCGCTGCCGGGCGTCGGCTTGGATGGCCGTGAGCGTGGTGCGGTTGATGGCCGCCTGCTTCGCGCTGCGGTGGTAGAGGGTGTAGGACGACGAGATGAGCGCAACGCTGATGATGCCCAAGATAATGGCTAGGCGGTAGAACCTCATGGCTTCATCTCACAGTCCAGGCTGAATTCGGCCACGTGGTCCTGGTGGCGGTATGCGGCGCTCTTTACGGCATACACGCCCTGCATGTTCGTGGTGAACGACGAGAAGATCTCCTTGGATCGCGGGTACGGCGCGTTCACGATGCCGTGGATCGCCACGGCGAAGGATTCCACGCGGGTCGACCGCGCCCGGGATGCCTCCGGGTTCTCCACCCGGGCGGGATCCTGCGGGGCGGGTGGCCTCTTGACCTCGATCCTGGTGAGGAACATGTGCTGGGGAACCTGTGCGGAGATGGTGTCCAGGATGGAGTGCAGTCTCGGTTCGGCCTGGAAGTCCTTGTAGGTCTCCACCAGCGCGTTGATGGTGCTCAGGTCGATGTCCTTGCTGATCTGGGCGTACTCCTCCTCCAGGGACCTCAGCTCCTGGGCGTTTTTGAGGTTCTCGGCCGTGATCCTCTTCTGCAGATCACGGTTCGTCGCGGCGTTGCTCCATCCCAGGGAGAAGAAGACAAGGGCCAGCAGGATGGTGAGGAGAGAGACCGCCATGGATGCCTTGGAGTAGGCGATGAGGGCAGCGGTCTTTCTCAGCCTCTCGGTGGTGAAGTCATAGCGGGGCAGCAGGGCCGTGCCCATGAGCACCGCCGAGGCGGCGTCGCCGTCGTTCCCCAGGGGCAGGGGTATCGCATCGACGCCGTGTCTGGCGAGCTCTTCCGGGCTGATATCACCCGTGCCGGCGAGATAGACCGTGGAGACCCTCTGCTGATAGGATGCCTGAAGGAGCGAGGTCATCTCCCGGACGCCGGAGACCGTATCGGCGGTTGCGTCGAATGATTCCGCGGCATTGATGGTGATGAGGTAGTAGACGATGCCGTCGTTTGCCGCGATGATGCGGATGAAGCGCGCGTCCTGGTAGACGAGGATCGCCATGCCCGTTGCCACGGTGGAGAGGGCTGAGGCGAGCGATGCCTCGATGGGGCAGAAGACGTCCACCGCAGCCTCGTCCTCGTCGATGAGCTCGATCCTGGCCAGCTCGGAGTTGGGGACCGCGAGGTAGGAATAGCGGGCCTTCAGCTTGTCGATGTCCTGGATCCTGGTGAACGCGATGCGGTAGTCTTCCCGGAACAGGCCGATCTTGTCCACGGTGGAGCGGATGTGCGCCGAGGTGGCCTCCCTGGAGACGCAGGAGAATTCACCCACGTCCGAGTAGATGCTCCGGGGCGAGAAGCACAGGGAAAGCCGGGCCCCCGTGCGGGAGAGTTCGCGCAGCGATGCCGCTTCGATGGTCGTCTCCCTGCCGAGGGATGCCGTCCCGCCGGATCTCGTGTAGGGGGCAAGGGTGTGCCCCGTGTCTCCCATGAGCACGGCGTATCCCTTTTTCGGCGTCCTCTTCGCCAGTGAGATCATGGCTCCCATCCTCGTTATTGCAGGGGTGTTGCCCCTTGCTATCCTACTCGGAAATGGGCTGGTGATTCTTTACGGTTATCTAGGGAATTAGCCCGTTTAGATAGGTGAGGCCGGCGCTCTCGAGGACGTCGTCGTAGGCGGAGGTTATGGGTCGCGACGGAGAGGCGAACCGGTTGTCGTCGTTGACGTCCACACGGCGGTTGTTGTTGTCGTCATTGGGAGCATCGGCCCTCATGTTCTCTCCCGCGGAGATCACGACAAAGGCTACCGGGACGGTGGCGTTCGGGGTCACGGAGGTGTCCACGCAGAAGAGGTCCGCCGTGACGGCGCCGCTGATGAGCAGGGCGAGGCGCTGCTTGAACTGGGCGGTGGATGTGGTGTTCACGAGGTGGGATTCCACGGCGTAGAACAGCGTGGTGTTGTAGGGGTCCCTGCCCGCCATTCCCAGGGTTGCCCAGGGCAGGTACCCGCTGAGCCTGCCCGTGGTGGCGGTCCCATTGATAGTTGCGCTCGCATAGGGGAGCCTGCCTGTGGCCATGACATAGCCGATGATCGCGGTCCTGGCCTCCTTCACGAGCATCCTGCTGTCGGAGAGCTTCTTCTGCTTGACGAGCATGGGCAGCAGCTGCGCCCCCAGGCCGACAAGCAGGCCCAGGATGACCAGGGCGATGGACACCTCGATGAGGGTGAAGCCCCTGCGGCCCGATGGCGTGCGCTGCAGGCTCGTGGTCATGTCACCCTCCACCCAGCTGGGACATGAGGTCGTAGACCGGGCCGATGAGGGATATGACGATGAAGATGAACAACCCGCCCGAGAGCACCATGACGATGGGCTCGA
>CAZNGL010000120.1:0-9293 GCA_964572405.1 uncultured Bacteriovoracaceae bacterium | reverse complement strand
GAGACCCAGCCCGAGGTCTTCGTGAAGGAGACCATCGTGCGCAGGATCGGCGCCGCGGGCGTGGTGGTCGGGCACGACTTCTCCTTCGGCCGCAAGGCGCTGGGCGACATCCCCTTCCTGAAGCGCATGGGCGCGAAGATGGGCTTCTTCGTGGAGTGCGTGGACCCGGTGAGCGTGGACGGGCAGATCATCTCGTCCACGTACATCAGGAAGCTCATCCAGTCCGGAGACGTGGCCGGGGCGGCCCGGGTGATGCTGCACCCCTACCGTATCACGGGACGCGTAATCCACGGCATGGCCCGGGGGCGCTCCATGGGGTTCCCCACGGCGAACATATTGCCCGACAAGGCCCTGCTGCCCGCCTACGGGGTCTACGCGGTGCGCATCATGGCGGGCGGGAACACCTGGGACGCGGTGGCAAACATCGGCAACAACCCCACCTTCGGCGACGTGGGCACCTCCATCGAGGCCTTCCTCTTCGACTTCGACGGCGACCTCTACGATGCCGAGCTCTCCGTGGAGTTCGTCAAGCACATCCGGGGCGAGGTGAAGTTCGCCGACATCCGCTACCTCGTGGAGCAGATCGAGGCCGACTGCCGCAGGGCACGCGAGATCCTGGCAGAAAAGGTGCCTCCCCGGTGAAGATCTTCGCCATCTCCGACCTCCACCTCTCCTTCGGATCCAACAAGCCCATGGACATTTTCGGCGCCCACTGGGAGTCCCACCCCGACCGGCTGAGGCAGGCATGGACCGAAGAGGTGGGGGAGCAGGACATCGTGCTCATCCCCGGTGACATCTCGTGGGCCATGAAGCTCCCGGACGCCGGGGCAGACCTGGACTTCATCGAAGCCCTGCCCGGCACCAAGGTGATCATCAGGGGCAACCACGACTACTGGTGGTCGTCGCTGAGCAAGGTGAAGCAGGCCCTGCCGACCTCCATCATCCCGCTCCAGAACACGGCCGTGATGCTGGGCGATACGGCCATTGCGGGCAGCAGGCTCTGGATCGACCCGGACCTGAGCCTGGAGGCAGCCACCCCGGAAGACAGCAAGATCTTCCACCGGGAGCTCGGCAGGTTCGCCCTGTCGCTCAAGGCCATGCCGGAAGACGCCCGCTTCAGGGTCATCATGACGCACTATCCGCCCATCTCCCTGGACGGCAGGGCGGGGAAGGCCCTCGAGATGGCGTCCGGCCACCGGTGCGACGTGTGGGTGTTCGGCCACATGCACCTCGGCAGCGTGGACTTCGGCGGCTTCTCGCGCACCATCGGCTCCACGCGGTTCGAGTTCGTCTCGGCCGATTACCTCGATTTCCGGCCGCGGCTCGTCTTCGACACGGGGCTTCCTGCCAGATGACGCTTGTTTTCAGAAGTCATATCGGTGTATTTGAATACCGTAAGAACAGCATACCGTGAGATGGGAACACCTTCAGGTTCGAGGGAGAGAGATGGACAAGAAGACGAAGATGCCTGGCCTTTCAAGGATCGAGAAATCGCCCGACATACCCACCCTGGTCATGAACCAGATCATCGAGCTCATCTCCCAGGGCAAGCTCAGGATCGGCGACAAGCTGCCCTCTGAGCAGGAGATGACCGAGCTCTTCGGCATCAGCAGGATCTCGCTGCGCGAGGCCATGAAGCTGCTGGAGGCCAAGGGGTACATCGAGTCGCGCGACCGCAAGGGCAAGTATGTCAAGTCTCTCACCGACAACGTGAAGTCCTCCATAGAGGACCTCCTCTCCGTGGACCACGAGAAGATCTGGGAGCTCCTGGCCGTGCGCAGGCTCATCGACTCCGAGGCGGCGTACCTCGCCGCGAACAACGTGGGCAAGGAGCAGAAGAACCGTTTCAAGAAGATCATAACGGCCCTCGAGCAGATCGGTGATGAGAACGTGCTCGCCTCCAAGGAAGGCGGCAGGCTCTACTCGGACTTCTTCGACATCATGGCCGACTCCACCAGGAACACCATCTTCGTGCACCTGAGGAAATCCGTCACCACTATCCTCACCGGCGCGTTCCCGTACAGTCGCAAGAAGCTCTCCACCGTACCCGGCAGCTCTCAGGACATCGTCAGGCAGCTCCTCAAGGTCTATGCCGCCATCGAGAACAGGGACGCGGACGGCGCCAAGGCGGCGACCATCGAGCACATCGACTACATCGAGAAGTCGCTGAGAAGGGCGCTGAAGGAAGAGAAGTAGCGAGGGCTTCCTCAGAAGGTGTACCCCACCGAGATGTGGAGCCTGCCGGAGCTCTCGCCCTCCTTGCGGTCGAGCTTGTGGCCGTAGAGGATGCCCACCGGCCCGATGGGGGTGAGGTAGCGCATGCCGGCGCCCACAGAGCTCCTCACCTCGTCGGAACCTTCGCCCGCCAGGGGCCTCCTGACGGTGCCCGCGTCCACGAACAGGGCGGTCTCCCAGCTCCGGGTCACCTCGATGCGCGCCTCCATGCTCCCTGAAACGGCGAGCCTGCCTCCCACCGGGTCGTTGCTCCCGTCGACGCGGAGCTTGTTCTCGTCAAAGCCCCGCACGCTCATGGTGCCCCCCAGGTAGAGGAGCTGGTCTTCCGGGATGCGGCTCGCCTCGCCGAAGGGATCGATGTACCCGAACCTCCCGAGCCATGCGAAGGTCAGCCGGGAAAAGGGGCTGTAGTAGAGCCGAAGGTTCACGTAGTGCTTCAGGAAGTTGTCCAGGGATGTCTGGAAGCCCTTGGAGACGTCCACCGAGTAGGAAGTGTAGATGCCCTCCGTGGGCCTCACGAAGGAGTCTCTGGTGTCGTAGGACACCGACGGCGTGGTCACGAGGATGCTGCGGGGCTCGTATGCATCCTCGTCGCCTGCGGGGATGATTGCGGATTCATCCTGGAGGAACTGGTCCCGGTGGTCGAACCTGAAGCCCAGGGAGGTGGTGATGCCGGGATCATGGCGCCACAGGAAACTCAGGGCCGATGAGGCCACCCGGGTGCCGAAGATCTGGTTGAACTCTTCCCTGCGCTCGTAGGACAGGGTGTAGGTGTTCAGCACCGGGGCGCCGAAGATCCGCTGCTGGGTGATGCCCAAGTCACCCCTGTAGCCGATCTGGCTCACCTCGCCGCCCAGCCAGGCATGCTTGTTCAGGCCGAAGAGGTTGCGGTCACCCGCCTTGGCGTTGGTGTACAGGCCCCGGTCGCTCACGTATCCGAACCCCGCCTGCAGGTAGTAGGGCCTGACCTCCTCCACGTCCACGAGCAGCGTCACCTTTTCGAGCCCTTCCTTGATGCCCATGGTCCTGAACTGGACCGATTCGAAGGCCTGCATGTCGCGGATCCGCTTCTGGCCATCGAGCATGGCCTTCAGGGAGAAGGGGTCGCCCGGCTCGATCTCCAGTTCCCTCCGGATGACGCTCGTCCTGGTGGTGAAGTTGCCCCGGTAGTAGGTGTTCCCCATGGTGACCGCAGGGCCTTCCTCCACGCGGAAGGCCACGTCCGCTCCCGAGAGGTCCTCGCTCAGGCGGGCCTCTCCGGCGACCTTCACGTAGGGATGCCCCCTGGCTGAGACGAGGTCGGAAAGGATGTCCTGTCCCGCGGGAACCAGCGTCTCACGGTAGGGCATGTCTTTCGTATAGCCGAGGACCTCCAGCGCCCTGGGGACAGGGATCGACCGGAGCCCCTCCACCGCCATGGACGTGACCACGGTCCTCGGCCCCTCCTCGATTGCCAGGGCTATGGACACCGAGGTCCTGTCATCGGAGAAGGTCAGCTCCGGGGTGATGCCCACCTTCGTGTATCCCATCCTCTGATAGAGGGCCTTCACGGCAGCCAGATCCTCTTCCAGGACGTCCTGGTTGAAGGGGTTCGCGCCGAACAGGGACTTCCTGCCGGTCTGCATGGCGTCCCGTATCCTCTTCTTGGACAGGGCCTCATTGCCGCTCAGGATCACCGAGGCCACGGCGGTGCGGGGGCCCTCGGTGACTGCGAGTTCGATGGAGCGGGTCCGCGACTTCCCTATGGACTCCTTCTCCTCCAGCACCGCCACCTCGGCGGAGAGGAAGCCTTCCCGGCGGTAGCGCTCCACGATGTTCCGGATGCTCTTCCTCAGCCCCATGCCCCGGCGGTTCCCCTCGGAGAAGATCACCACGTCCTGCCTGAGTGTCCAGGTCCAGAAATGACGGTTGCCGGTGATGGAGATCCTGTATTTCGGACCCTCGGAGATGGTGACCACGGCCATGACGCTGCGTGCCGACTCGTCCCGCTCGAGGGAGTACTCGATGTCGCAGTCCGGGTACCCCCGCTGCCAGTAGAGCGCCTTGAGGTCCTTGACGTCCTGCGCCAGCTCCCACTCCAGGAACCGGCCCGATTCCCGGATGAAGAAAGACTGCCTCCATGCGCTCATGCGCGACAGGATCTCTGCCTCGGTGATGGCGTCGTTGCCTCGGATCTCCAGGGACTTGAGGGAATAGTAGTCGCCCGGAGTGATGCTCACCTGGAGGATGGCGGTCCCGGGTGATGCCTCCGTCTGCCGGATGCTGACCCGGGGGGCCAGGTATCCCTCCCTCTGGTAGAGGTCTCTCAGGAGACGCTCCTGCTCGGCAAGGGTGCCGGGCAGCAGGGAGTCCCCCACGTACACGCTCATGGCCTTGAGGATGTCCCTTTCGAACAGGGGGTATTCGCCCTGGATGGCGATGTCCTGGATGACGAGGCAGGGTTTGAGGAGCAGGGTGACTGCGACGCCGTCATCCCGGGGTTCGACGCGGGCCGCGACCTCCTCGAAACGCCTGCTGACCTGGAGGGCCTCCATGGACAGGCGGTAGTGCTCCTCGGTGAACACCCTGTCCTCACGCAGGCTCACGAGGTCGCTCACGAGGGTGGACATGCTCTGGCTGCACCAGGGACAGTCCCGGATCTCTATGTTCACAGCCCGGATCACCTTTCCGACAAAGGGTGCATGGGCGAAGGGTCCGGACTCCCGGGCTCCTGGCGTCCCCTGTGCCGATGCCGGTGCATGGATGAGCAGCAGGGCGAGGCAGGCGAGGATGAGGGGTGCGCGCGCCGGTTTCATCGGTGCCCCCTAGCGGAACTCGTACCGGTAAATCATGTCCGTGCCGAAGGAACCGTCCGTGCCCTGGTAGCCGTTGATGAGGAGGTTCTCGAGGATCTTGTACTCCGCAATGGCCCGCTGGATGGTCTCGGTGTTCCTGGTCTCCATCTCGTACTTCACGGTCATCCTCCGGGAAAGCTCCTTGCCCACCGTGAGCCTCATGCTCTCCCCCCCGCCGGCGGTGGAGAAGTCCGAGCCCCTGAACTCGAGGATGTCCAGGGTTGTGGCCTTCTTGATCTCCTCGCCGTAGGTGGAGGTGAGGAGCTCGGCCATCATGCCGGACGGCGACACGGTGACACTCGAGCTCTCCAGGGTGAGCTCCCGGGACGTCTTCCCCACGATGAGCAGCGACAGGATGTCCGCCGGCTCCTCGGCGGGCTCCGAGCTCAGGGTGAGCTGGAGGTTGTCAGGCTCGCCCTCCAGGTCCAGGGTGATGTCCCAGTCCCGCACCCTGGTGGTGGCCCGGATGTCCACCTCGGCCCTTGTCCGGTACGGGTCGAGGAAATCGATGACCCCCTTGGTGACGGTGAAGTCGTTGTTCTGGAAGGTGACGATCCCGTCCGTCACGGCCACACGACCGTTCACCACGGGCTTCTGCAGGGTCCCGGTGATCTTCAGGTCCGGGTTCAGGTCGAGCACGGCGATGTTGTTCTCCACCTTCACGTCTCCCCTGCGCTTCACGGTCACATCCAGTTCCAGGGCCCGCAGGGCCGGGCTCAGCTCGGGTTTCGCGGCCTTCTTCTGCCCGAACCGCTTCTGGGAGAGGAACAGGCGGTCGATGACGCCGGTGAGGAGGTTCACCTGCATGTCCCTGTAGTAGACGCCGTCGAGAATGACAACGTCGGCCCACAGCCGCGATCGGTTCCCTCTCATATCCAGGGAGAGCTCCGCATCCATGGTGAACTCCATGGTGTCCGGGATGGAGACCGGCAGGGCCTTCGTTTCTGCCAGGAGCTCCAGGGTGCCGAGGTCGAAGCCTTCGAGTCGTGCGGTCCCGCCCATCCGGAAGGCCCCGGTGTCCAGGCGGCCGGTGATATCTTCGATGGAAACCTCGTCGCCCCGTATGCTGACGGTCCCGTTCAGGCTGTGCAGGCGCTGGCCGTTCATCGGCAGGGTGTAGGCGATGTCCTCCAGGGTGATCAGTGCCGTTATCTCGGGCTTCAGCTCACGGGTGCGGATCTGTGAGGAGACGCGCATGAGGCCAGAGCTGTCCGCGAGGTCCTCCATGAACAGGCCCATGACCTCCATGGGGATCACGCCGTCGGCACTCAGCGTCAGGGCTCGTTTCACGTCCCCCCGGCCCTGGACGTCGAACCATCCGCTCCGTCCGAAGGCCAGCCGGGTGGGGGGTATGGTCAGGATGCCGTCACGGTAGAACCCGCCGGCATTCCGGGCGGTGACCATGATACTGCCGTCGTGGAAGATGTCCACCGACGAGATTTCGGCCACGACATCCATGTCTTCGAGCGCTCTGGCATTCCCCCGCGCATCCACCCTCCCGGTGAGTCTGCCCGAGAGCGTGGTCCTGCCGGTGAGGGTGAACAGCGGGTCGAGTTCCGTCTCCGCGAACAGGGCCGTGGCCGTGATGTCCCCCGAGGCGAGGTCGTGCCGACCGGAGAAGCGGAAGATCCAGTTGCCTTCCACCTGCAGGGTGCGGTCCCGCAGGTCGAAGGCCAGGGTCATGTCGTCCAGCGGCTTGTCCAGGAAGGTTATGTCCGCGGCGGCGATCCTGCCCGAGACGGTGGGGTTGTCCAGGCTTCCCTGACCCGTCGCGTGGAGGAAGATCATGCCCCGGGCCGAGTCGTACCGCCTGATGAGGTCGAGGTGCTCCATTCTGATCCCCGGCGTGCCCAGCGAGAACTCATACATGCCTCCCATGGTGAGCGAGCCGCGGCCATTGATGTTCTCCTCCGGGGCGAAGGTGACGATGACCGGATCGAACCAGACGATGTCCCCGTCCGAGCGTGCCTGCACCTGAAGGGAGGGGATGTGCTGGAAGCCCAGGTCCACCTCGCCGGCAGTGAGTGTGGCGTTGCCGGCGGGCCGACGAAGGGTGCCGCTCAGGTCGGCCTGCACCGTGAAAGTCCCGGATGCACGGTCGGTGAAGTCCCCGATGAGGAGGTCGGTGCCCTGGATGCCAAGGTGGAAGGCCGGGTCCCTGTCGATCCGCATGCGCACCGGGTCGTAGACCGCGATGTCGCCGCCCAGGTGCAGGACGGAGGATCGGTTCCTCACCTCCAGGTCCGTCACGGTGAGCACCCCGTTCTCCACGCCCCCTTTCAGGGTGGCATCGCCCACGCGATAGTCCCTGTATGCCAGGCCGCGGCCCTCGAGCCTGATGTCCGCCAGCAGCGTGCTCAGGGAGCCCGAGACGCTGATGCGGCCGTCCACCGTGCCCGCCACCGGGAGCTCCTCGGTGAAATCGCCCGGCACCACCCCGGACAGCTCCAGGGTGAGGTCCATGTGGGGATCGGGATGGATGTCCGGGAACCGCCGGAACAGGCGGATGTCACCGGAGGCATTCGCCACGGAGTCCCGGTTCTTCAGGCTGCAGGACGTTACGGTGAGGGAATCGCCAGCAAGGAGTGCCCTCAGGTGGATGTCGCCCAGGGTGATGCCTTCCAGCCGTGCCTGCCTGGCACCGGCGGTGATGTCCATGCTGGGGCTGTCCCACGCTCCCGTGACCCTGGCCGTTGCCGAGAGGCTTCCGCCGCCGTCGAGGCCCACCCTGGCGAGGAGGGGCTCAGCCAGGGGGGCGTCCAGGGCGAGGGTCCCGTTCACGGCCCGGGCCTCCGGTCGCAGGCTCCCCGCGACCGTCGCCGTGGCCCAGCCGGTCTTCAGGGTGAGGCCGGAGGTGCTCAGGACCCGGTCAGAAAAGGACAGGCGGCCGTCCAGCGCCAGGTCTTCGCGGTGGAGGAAGGTGCCTGCCGATACACTCCTGCCCCAGGCGCGGAACGCCACGCCGAGGTGCATGGTCTCGGGGGCCAGGCCAGTGCCTTCCAGTTCCGCCTCGGCACTGAGCCTTCCCGTGAGCCAGCCGGGGATGCCGGGAATGTCGTCCAGGAGCAGGCTCGTCCCCGTGACGGAAAGGCCGTAGCCGATGACGTCGTCCTCCTTGATCCCCTCGAAGTAGCCATCCGGGAAGAGCCTCCTCAGGTCCACGGTCCCGGAGGCAGCCACCCTGCCCGAGGCGAACTCGCCGGACAGGTCGGAGATGGTGGCCACCCGGCGGGTGATGGAACCTTTCATGCGGGCCCTGCCCACGGCCAGGCCCCGCATGGTACCGCCGCCGTACTCAATGTCAAAGGCGAGGTCCGGGTCGTCGTAGTCCCTGGTGGCCGTTATGCGGGCCTGCACAACGCCGTTTGTCTGGTCGCCCAGGGCGAGGATGTCGGCCAGGTCGGCCATGTCTCCCTCCAGGGCGAGGTCAAGGCCCAGTTGCGCTGTTTTCGACATGTCCGTGATGGACCCCTTCAGCACGGCCCTGGAGGAGCCCCTGGCGGTCTGTGCCCTGATATCGCTGATGCGGTCGTTGAAGATGGTGCAGGAGGCGCTTCCCCGGCCCAGGTCGATCTTCCTGCCCGAGGCGAAGAGGAAGATCCTGGTGGACGGGGAGGCGACGTGCAGGAGGGTGTCGTGCTCGAAGGCGCTGTCCATGGAGAGATCGAGGTCTTCCAGCGCCACGACGGGGTCGCCCGAAGCCCCCTGGTAGACGAAGGTGCCCCCCGTGCAGGTGAGCTTCCGGATGTAGACGTTGTACGGGCTCTCCTCGGGGGTGTCCTCCACGAATGCGGCCTCGATATTGAGCCTGCCGTCAGCGAGCAGCTCCAGGACGATGAAGGGCCTGACCACCTCGATGGTCTCGAGGATGACGTCCTGCCGGAGCAGCGCGAGGAGGTTGATGGTCAGGGACGCGCGGTCGGCCCGGACGATGGTCTTGTGGTCAGCGCCGAGGAGTACGACGTCCCTCACGGTCACGCGCTGCCGCAGGAGGGACACCTCGATGGTGCTGCCCGTGATTTCACCCGGGTACAGGCTGTTGATCATGCCGCTCAGGCGGCGGGCACCCTCCTCGGTGGAGAGGGCGAGGTGCGCCCCTGCAACGGTGAGCAGGAGCAGCGCCGCCGCCGCACAGGAGGCCGTCACGATCCATCTGATGGCTCTGACCATGTCGTGTCACTCGCTCCGTTTCAGCAATGCATCGGGACAGACAGCCGTGTCCAC
>CAZNGL010000119.1:0-9338 GCA_964572405.1 uncultured Bacteriovoracaceae bacterium | reverse complement strand
TCTCCGGTGCGGATGCGGACGATGTCGTCCACGGGCATGATGAAGATCTTCCCGTCTCCGATCTTTCCCGTGCGTGCCGTCTGCATGATGGTCTCCACCACCCTGTCCGTCATGGTGTCCGGGATCACGAGCTCCAGCTTGATCTTCGGTATGAGGTCCACGTTGTACTCGGCACCGCGGTAGATCTCCTTGTGCCCCTTCTGCCTCCCGTGTCCCTTGACCTCGGTGACTGTCATGCCATGTATACCTATGGACTGGAGTTCATTCTTCACATCGTCGAGCCTGAACGGCTTGATGATCGCTTCGATCTTTTTCATGGATTATCCTCTCCTGTATTCGTATGGGTATGTGGTTCCGTCATTTCCCGGCACCCATCCCCGCACCTACCTCAGGTAATAGCCCGTTTCGCCGTGCACGCTCTGATCGAGTCCCTGCACCTCGTCCTCCTCTTCCACCCTCAGGCCGACGACCTTCCTGATGGCGAAGAGAATGACCGAGGTCATGACCAGGGAGAATGCGATGGCGGCCAGTGCCCCGATGAGCTGCACCAGGAACTGGTGCGGGTTCCCGTAGAACAGTCCCGTCCCGCCCACCGATGCGAAGAGACCCGTGGCCAGGGCTCCCCAGAGGCCGCCGACACCGTGCACGCCCACCACGTCGAGGGAGTCGTCATACCCGAGCTTCTCCTTGGCAAGGATGGCGAAGTAGCAGAGCATGCCAGCGACGAACCCGATGATCATGGCGGGCAGCGGCGTGACGAAACCCGCTCCCGGGGTTATGGCCACCAGACCCGCCACGGCGCCCGAAGCGAAACCGAGGCTCGTGGGTTTCTTCCGTATGATATGCTCGAAGATGATCCACGACAGGGCCGCCGATGCCGTTGCCACGTGGGTGGTGAAGAAGGCCAGTCCGGCCACGCCGTTGGCTGCCACCGCGCTCCCGGCGTTGAACCCGAACCATCCGAACCAGAGCAGCCCCGCGCCCAGCATGGTCAGAGTGATGTTGTTGGGGTAGAAGGGTTCCTGGCGGTATCCCCTGCGCCTGCCCATGATGATCGCCGCCGCCAGGGCGGCAGCGCCGGAGTTGATGTGGATGACCGTGCCGCCTGCAAAGTCGAGGGCGCCCATCTTTCCCAGCCATCCCCCGCCCCACACCCAGTGGCATACCGGGAAGTACACCAGCGTGGTCCAGAGGATGGTGAAGAGGACAAAGGCGCTGAACTTCATGCGCTCGGCAAAGGCCCCGGTGATGAGCGCCGGGGTGATGATGGCGAACATGAGCTGGAAGGCGCAGAACACGAGGTGGGGGATCTTGTCGGAATACGGACCCGGATCCATGCCGACCCCGGCCAGCCCAGCCCAGTCGAGGGAGCCGATGAAGCCTCCCAGATCCGGGCCGAAGGCCAGGCTGTACCCGAAGAGAACCCAGAGCACGGATACGAGGCCGAGGCACATGAAGCTGTGCATCATGGTACCCAGCACGTTCTTTGAACGCACCATGCCTCCATAGAACAGACCGAGCCCCGGCGTCATGAGCATGACAAGGGCCGTTGCCACCAGCATCCACGCTGTATCTCCTGAACTGATCATACGTTCCTCCTTTGGACTGTCTGTACAACCAGATAGCAATGCGAATGCCATGCCTTTATGATCAGTTAACCGCAAGATATTAATAGATATATAATGTAGATAGGGGCTTTTTGAGATACAATATGGTGCCAATTAATAAAATACGGCACCAAATTGATTAAAATAGTGGACATATGCCGATACTGTCCTGTATAGCAGGGGACATGACTCCTCGGTGAAAGGAGAACACCCATGATACCGTTCAGCTATGATGATCTCAAGGTGCTTCATGACCTGGCCATGATACTGGCCACACCGCTGGATCTCCGCGTACAGCTGGAGCGGGTCCTCGACGAGCTCAGCACCGGCACGGGCATGAACCGCGGCATGATCTCCATTCTGGACAGGGACTCCGGCGCGGCCATCCTCGACGTGGCGCACGGGATCGATATCGATGGCATGGAGATCAGCTATCTGCCCGGCGAGGGCATCACCGGACAGGTGGCGCAGACGGGCAAACCCATGGTCATCACCAATCTGGGCAAGGACAAGCAGTTTCTCGACCGCACCGGGGCGAGGAGGAATCTGAATCAGTGCGAGCTCGCCTTTCTCTGCGTGCCCATCAAGTACGATGACAGGGTGGTGGGCGTGCTCTCCGCCGACAAGGTGGCCCACGAGGTGAACAGCCAGGAGTACGAACTTCAGCTCCTCGGCGCGGTGGCGGACCTCATCGCCAAGGCCGTACACACCCGCGCCATCGAGGAGGAGAACCGGCGGCTCAAGAACATCATCGGCAAGAACCAGCGTCCCTCGGAGGAGATCATCGGAAATTCCAAGAGCATGAAGGAGGTGTTCGGGCTCGTCTCCCAGGTGGCGGACTCCAACACCACGGTGCTCATCCACGGCGAGACCGGCACGGGCAAGGAGCTCGTGGCCAGGGCCATCCACAAGAACAGCCCGAGATCAGGGGGCCCCTTCATCGAGGTGAACTGCGCCGCCATGCCCGACACCCTCATCGAGAGCGAGCTGTTCGGACACGAGCGGGGCGCCTTCACCGGTGCGAGCCAGAAGAGGCGCGGCCGCTTCGAGGAGGCGAACGGCGGAAGCATCTTCCTCGACGAGGTGGGCGAGCTCTCCGCCATGGCCCAGGCGAAGCTCCTGCGCGTCATCCAGGAGCGCCAGATCCAGCCGCTCGGCTCCAACGCCATGATCAAGGTGAACGTGAGGATCATCACGGCCACCAACCGAGACCTCGACCAGGACGTGGCTGCGGGCACCTTCAGGTCTGACCTCTATTACCGGCTCAACGTGTTCCCCATCTACATGCCGCCGCTTCGCGAGCGCGGAGGGGACATCATGCTGCTGGCCGACTATTTCGTGGACAAGTATGCCAGGCAGTTCAAGAAGAGCATCAAACGCATCTCCACACCCGCCATCGACATGCTGCTCGCCTACCACTGGCCCGGCAATGTCCGGGAGCTGGAGAACTGCCTCGAACGGGCGGTCCTCATCGCCGGCGGCGACACCATCGACAGCATACACCTTCCGCCCTCACTCCAGATGAAGACGTCGGGTACGGAGAAGAAACAGCACGGCAAGCTCGAAAGCCTGGTGAACACCTATGAGCGCTCTCTCATCATCGACGCCATGAAGGATGCCAAGGGGAACCAGAGCCAGGCGGCCAGGCTCCTGGGGACCACCAAGCGTATCATCCAGTACAAGGTGGAGAAGTACGGCATCGACACGAGGCGCTTCAAGGCCAAGAAGGCCTAGAATATCGAAGAATCGCCCCCTCCTCATATAAGGGAAGACTTGCTGGAAAAGGATCAAAAATATCAACAATAATGTATCACGTGGGGCATGCAGCACAAGAATGCATCATGAAGCATGGCCTGCAGCCTGGACATAAACCCGAACATGAATCATCACTGTAATTAATTAACACTGAATGAATGCCGCTTTACAGATATCAACGGCACAATATCGTAGAACGGGTGCGGCCGCGCTCCCCATGGCATGATTATGGCTATACTGAAGGAATATGACAAAAAGTCCAGGGAGGAACATGCGTGTGCCGTCTCTTTGCCATCACCAGTGAAGATGCCCTCTCCCCCATGGTGGCCATCCGGGCCCTCAATGCCATGAAGGAGGGTCATGACGGCTCCGGGGTGGGGCTCATGCTCACGGACCTGGGGGGCGAGCTGGAGCAGTTCAGGGACTTCCCCATCCTGTCGGGGATCTTCTCCCAGGAAGGGATCAAGAAGCTCGACCGCTACATGATGGAGACAGGCCTGCTCACCAAGTTCAAGCTCTCCATCAGGCCCGGCGGGAAGCCGCCTGCGGGGACTCCCAAACGCGACGTCTACCTCATCCGGGTCTACGAATACCCGTACGAGTGGGAAGGGTTCTCCCAGGCCGAGATCGCCGACCGGCTCATGAACATCCGCGTGGAGCTGAGGCGTCTCGGCGAGGAAGACCAATCGATGATGGTCTTCTCCTTCTGGCCCGACACCATCATGATCAAGGAGGTGGGCGACCCCATGGAGGTGGCCCAGTACCTCGGCCTGGACAACAACGGGATCAGGGCGAGGGTCCTCCTTGCCCAGGGCCGCCAGAACACGAACTATGCCATCACGCTCTATGCGTGCCACCCCTTCTTCATCCAGGGGTACGCCACCATGACCAATGGAGAGAACACCGCCTTCGTGCCCAACAGGGAGTACCTCATGTCCCGGGGGTTCCCGGGGTACACGGGATACCAGTCGGACTCCGAGGTCTTTGCCCACATCCTCCACTACACGAAGAACACCCTGGGGCTTGGGCTGCCAGAATACAAGCACATCATCACACCGCTCAAGGACGAGGAGCTCCTACGCCACCCGGATGCATCCTATCTGCGCAACCTGAAGCATGCGTGCCGGTTCCTCACCGTTGACGGTCCCAACTGCGTGATCGGGTGCCTGCCGGACAAGACCCTGTTCATGGTGCAGGATTCCAAGAAGCTCAGGCCGGGCGTCATCGGAGGCAAAAAGGGGAGGTACGCCTTCTCATCGGAGATGTGCGGTCTGGACGAGGCCATCCCTGACCGTGACAGAACGACGGAATACCAGCCCATGAAGTACGATGTGGCGTTCGTAGATGCCGCGCGGATGGGGGTACAGATATGGAACCAGTGGGAAACCTGCATCCGTCCTCATTGAGCACCAGGGACCTTCCCTGGCGGGTTTTGTGGGACAAGGAGAAGTGCACCCTGTGCGGCAGGTGCACGGCAGCCTGCCCGGTGAGGGCCATCGAACTCGGCGTTCACCGCAAACGCACCATGGATGTCTCCGTGGGGCTCGCCACAAAGCCCTCGAACATCTACCAGGTCTATCACGGCATCGACCAGGTGACGGACCCGGCCCGGGCATGCATCGGGTGCGGGCTGTGCACCCAGGTATGCCCAAACGGGGCCATCATGGCTTTGCGAAGCGACGAGGCAGACAAGCTCCGTTTCCACGTCAACAAAGGCGGCGAGCCCAGGCGCAGGGGGGGCAGGCGCAACGACCCGGGGAGTGTGCTGGACAGGATCAAGTTCGTACGCATTTCCATGCTCACCGACCCCGCACTGGACGCCGGCAGGCACGAGTTCGAGGTGAGAACCCTGCTGGGCAGGATCCTCTCCCCGGAAGAGTCTCTCCGGGCACAGCGTGAAAACCTGTGGATACCGCCGGTGCGCGAGATCTACCCCCTCATGGTGGGCGGCATGTCCTTCGGCGCATTGTCCCCGAACATGTGGGAAGGCCTCCAGATGGGCGTGGCCTACCTGAACGAGGAACTGGGCATGCCCGTGCGCATATGCACCGGCGAGGGCGGCTGCCCCCCGAGGCTCCTGCGTTCGCGGTTCCTCAAGTATGTCATCCTCCAGATCGCCAGCGGCTACTTCGGGTGGGACGAGATCATCCACGCCCTGCCCGAGATGAAGGAAGACCCCTGCGCCATCGAGATCAAGTACGGCCAGGGTGCCAAGCCCGGGGACGGAGGCCTGCTCATGTGGTACAAGGTCAACAAGCTCATTGCCGCCATCCGGGGCGTGCCCGCGGGTGTGAGCCTGCCGTCGCCGCCCACGCACCAGACCAAGTACTCCATCGAGGAGTCCGTGGCCAAGATGATCCAGTCCATGTGCATGGCCTGGGGCTTCAGGGTGCCCGTGTACCCGAAGATCTCTGCCACCACCACGACGCTGGCCGTGCTGAACAACCTGGCACGGAACCCCTACGCCGCAGGCCTCGCCATCGACGGTGAGGACGGCGGCACCGGCGCGGCCTACAACGTGTCCATGAACCACATGGGCCATCCCATTGCCAGCAACATCCGCGATGCCTACCTCAACCTGGTGAAGATCGGCAAGCAGAACGAGATCCCCCTCTTTGCCGGCGGAGGGGTGGGCAAGAACGGGAACCTGGCCGCCAACGCGGCGGCGCTCATCATGCTCGGCGCCAGCGGCATCCAGTCGGGCAAGTACATCATGCAGGCCTGCGGGGGCTGCGTCGGTTCGGAGGCGGACCGGTGCAACATCTGCAACATAGGACTCTGCCCCAAGGGCATCACCTCTCAGGACCCCCGGATCTACCGGCGGCTCGACCCGGAGGACGTCGCCCAGAGGCTGGTGGACGTGTTCGTGAGCTTCGATGCCGAGCTCAAGAAGATCCTCGCACCACTCGGCAGGTCCACGGCGCTGCCCATAGGAATGGCGGATGCCATCGGCATCGACGACCATGACGCCGCGGAGCGCCTGGGCATCCGGTACGTGGTGTAGGGAGGTCGGAGAACAAGCATGGCACAGCATGACAGCATCTTCATACCCGGCATGGAGGACGACCGCCGCATCGAGTCACGCATCCTCGAGGAGCGCATCCAGCGGGCAGTGGCCGAGGGATACCACCGGATCGAGGTGCAGGCCCACGGCCAGCACGGTATCGGGGGGAGGCTGTGGAACACCGACGGAAAGCCCGTCAGGGTTGAAATAAGCGGCTTTCCGGGTCAGCGCATCGGTTCCATGGGTTCGCCCGGCACCACCATCGAGGTCCACGGGTCCGCGTCCGACGACGTCGGGTGGCTCAATGCGGGAGCCACCATCATCGTACACGGCGACGCCACCAACGGGGTGGCCAACGCCATGGCCCAGGGCAGGATCTACGTGGCCGGAGACATCGGCGCCCGGGGCATGACCATGACCAAGCGCAATCCCCGCTTCGAGCCTCCCGAGCTCTGGGTTTTGGGAGGCGTGGGAGACTCGTTCGCCGAGTTCATGGCCGGCGGCACCGCCGTGGTGTGCGGTCACGGCTCTCACTACCTCAGGAACAGCATTCTGGGAAACCGCCCGTGCGTGGGCATGGTGGGGGGGAAGATCTTCTTCCACGGTCACCAGAAGTCCTACAGCGAGGCGGATGCGAAGATCGTGCGCATCACGGACGAGGAGTGGGAATGGCTCAAAACAGGCCTGAAGGCCTTTCTTCAGGTGGTGGGCAAAGAATACATCTATGACGAGCTCACCCATGACCGGTCCTCATGGCAGCTCATCACGGCCAGATCTCCCTCGGAAAAACTCTCCATTCGGAGATCCACCATACGCCAGTTCCGCGCCGAGGTCTGGGACAGGGAGCTGGGCGCAGGCGGTCTCATCGGAGACCTCACCTCCATCGAGCGGGGCCAGATCCCGGTGATCACCACGGGCGATCTCAGGAGGTTCCTGCCCTCGTGGGAGAACCACAAATACCTCCCGCCCTGCCAGGCGAGCTGCCCCACCGGCATCCCGGTGCAGAAGAGGTGGGAGCACATCCGCAAGGGCGAGTTCGACAAAGCGGTGGACCTGGCGCTCAGGTACACCCCTTTCCCCACCACGGTATGCGGCTATCTGTGCCCGAACCTGTGCATGGAAGGATGTACCAGGGGCAAGGCGAACATGGTCCCCATCGACACGGCCCTGCTCGGCAGGGCGAGCCTCGATGCCACGGAACCGGAACCGCTGCCGCCCACAGGGAAGAAGGTTGCCATCATCGGTGGAGGGCCTGCAGGGCTTTCCGTGGCGTGGCAGCTCTGGCTCAGGGGACACGAGCCGGTCATCCATGACAGGGCCGAGGACCTGGGCGGCAAGATCCGCAGCGTCATCCCGTTCAGCCGAATCCCGAAGGACGTTTTCGAGCACGAACTGAAGCGCGTGCGTGACAGGGTTGCCTGGGTGAAGCTCGATGAGGTCGGTGTAACGGAAGAGCTTTTCATGGACATTCGCGAGCGGTATGAGTATACCGTCATTGCAGTGGGGGCGCAGACCCCCCGGGAGCTCAGGGTCAAGGGGTTTGACAGGGTGGTGCCGGCACTCGACTTCCTCCGTTCCGCCAAGCGAAACAGGATCAGCGTGGGCGAGCGGGTCGTGATCATCGGAGCGGGCAATGTCGGCTGCGATGCGGCCACAGAGGCATACCGCCTCGGCGCCAGGGAGGTCACGCTCATCGACATCCAGAAACCCGCCTCCTTCGGCAAGGAGCGGGCCGCCGCCGAGGCCGCGGGCGCCAGGTTCCTCTGGCCCGTAAAGACCGAGGCCGTCACCAAGAAGGGAGTGGTCCTGTCCGACGGGACAGTGATCCCTGCGGACCTGGTGGTGGCGTCCATCGGGGACACGCCGGACCTCTCCTTCCTGCCCGACACCATCGACACGCAGGCCGGGTTCGTCAGGGTGACAGACGACTGTCGGACCTCAGACCCCCGGGTCTTCGCCATCGGAGACAGCGTCCGCCCGGGCCTCATCACGGATGCCATAGGCGCGGGCAGGAAGGTGGCCTCCGCCATCGATGCCGCCCTGAGAGGCCTGCAGGAGACGTATGACCAGCTGGCGGTCATCGACAAGGCGCGTATCCACCTCGAGTACTATGACCCGTCGGTGAAGGAACTGCCGGATATCACTGCCTGCTCGATCCAGTGCGCCTCATGCGGAGGCTGCAGGGACTGCGGCCTGTGCGAGACGCTCTGTCCGGGCGGTGCCATATCCCGGAGGACCCTTGAGAACGGTGGGTTCGAATACGTGGTGGATGCGGATCGGTGCATCGGGTGCGGCTTCTGCGCCGGCGCGTGCCCATGCGGGATCTGGGAGCTCAGGGAGAACGTTCCGATCGGATAGGACCATGCCCTACGCGTGCGGGTAGGCGCACAACACCATTACGGAGGACAATGATCTATGTTCAACTGCAAGACGAAAGCGGATGTACTGAAGGCGGTGAAGGAGTACAACATCAGCTTCATCCAGTTCTGGTTCACGGATGTCATCGGGAGGCTGAAGAGCTTCCAGATCACCCCGTCCGAGCTCGACGAGGGCATCGACGAGGGCATGGGGTTCGACGGGTCCTCCATCGAGGGGTTCGCCCGTATCCACGAGAGCGACATGATCGCCAAGCCCGACCTCGCCACCTTCCAGATGCTTCCCTGGAGACCAGCGGAAAAGCCTGTGGCACGCATGATCTGCGACATCCTCAACCCGGACGGTACACCGTACGACGGCGACCCCCGCTACGCCCTGAAGCGCGTGCTCAGAAAGGCCGCCAAACTTGGCTACACCGCATACCTCGGGCCCGAGCTTGAGTACTTCTACTTTGCCAACAGCACATGCCCGGAGATCATCGACCGGGGCGGCTACTTCGACGGCCTGCCCATCGACCTGGGTACGGACCTCAGGCGCGAGACCATCTTCGCCCTGCAGAACATGGGCATCCGGGTGGAGTACAGCCACCACGAGGT
>CAZNGL010000118.1:0-9355 GCA_964572405.1 uncultured Bacteriovoracaceae bacterium | reverse complement strand
GGTGAGGCGCAGGTCCTGCTCGGAGGCGGTCAGGGTCCCCGAGGGGTGGTTGTGCACCAGGATGAGCGCGCTCGCCCCGCACCCGATGGCCTCCTTCAGGACCTCCCGGGGGTACACGTGGGCGGCGTCCACGGTCCCCTCGGTCATGGTGCGGGTGTGGATCACCCTGCCCGAGGCGTTCAGGCACACGAGGAGGAAGCGCTCGGTGGCCTCGCCCCCCATCTCGGCCCGCAGGTAGGCGGTGACGTCTTCGGGCCCGGAGATAAGCGCGCGGGTCTCCACGGCAGGCTCCAGGTAGCGGTTCATGCAGGCCCTGAGCAGCGCCACGAGTGTCGATGCATGGCTGCCAATGCCGCGGACCTCCTCGAGCCTGGCCGGGTCCGCATCGAGGGCGGCATGGAAGGTCCCGAACCTCCGGAGCAGCTCCTTGGCCAGGGGTTTGGTGTCCCTGCGCGGGACGGCGTACGCCAGCAGCAGCTCCAGGAGCTCGTGGTCCGCCAGGGCCTTTCTGCCTGATCCGCGGAACCGGTCTTTCAGGCGCTTCCTGTGGCCCAGGTAGTGGGGTGACGGTTCATCCGTGCGCCTCTGTGTCATGTCCGACCTCCGCATGGCATGAGCCCCGCAGGAAGGACCACGGCAGGACCTCGTCCGCGGTCCGTTCCCTGAGGGCGTAGTAGTCGGGGTTTCTCGGCCACTGCTTCAGGAACCGGTGCCACGAGGACGCGTCCCTGGCGCTGAGTTCCTGCATGAGCTCGAGCAGCCGCCGGTCACCCCGGGAGATGAGCGCCTGCAGGTAGGACCATTTCGGCCCCTCGAAGCTTACGGAGACGTTGCTTTCGCGGGAGAGCGACCTGGCGATGTGCCGGATGCGGGCCTTGGCCTCGCCGGGATCGATCATGGCCGTGCGCTCGAATGGCGTGTGTGGCTTGGGCACGAAGGTGTTGATGCTCACGCTCACCGTGCCGATCCTGCGGTTTCCCCTGGACACCTGGATGAAGACCTGGCGGACCCTCCTGACGAGGTCCACGGTGGCGTCCAGGTGGGAGGGTGTTTCCCCGGGAAGGCCCACCATGAAGTAGAGCTTGATGTCACGTATGCCCGCAGAGACCAGGGAGCGGACATCCTCCAGGATGGTGCCGGTGGGGATGCGCTTGCCCGTGGAGAACCGCAGTTCGTCCGAGCCGGTCTCCGGGGCCAGGGTGGCCCCCTTCACCCCTGACGCCGCCATGGCGTCCAGCAGCTCCGGGCCGATCATGCCGGATCTCAGAGACGGCGGGGCCACCTTCAGGCCCCTCTCCCGGATGCCGGCGAAGATGGCAGGCGCCTGGGGGTGGTTGTTCAGAGAGGTGCTCACCAGGCCCACCTTGTCGCGATGCCTTGCCGCCTCGTCGAACACGGCCGAGAGGTTCGCCAGCGGCACGCTCCGGTACGGTGCGTAGATCTCGCGGGCGCTGCAGAAGGCGCAGCTGAAGGGGCAGCCCCGGGCCGTCTCCACCAGGAACATGTCTCCGAAGGCCGTGTCGCGGGTGAGCACGCAGGTGCGGGCCGGATCGATCAGGTCCTGTGTTCGGGAGAACCGGGGCAGGGGGCCTTCGAACCCGGTGATGGCCTCACCCTCGAGGACCTGCCGGGTGCGGCCGGGGAGGTAGACCCCCGGGGCCTGCTCCATGCGGAGGAGGAATTCGCCGAGGTCGGGGCTCGTTGCGAAGGCGTCGTGGAGGTTCCCGGGCAGGGTTTCGCCGTCGCCCAGGAAGCAGATGTCGCACGCCTCCGCGAAGGGCTCGGGGTTCATGGTCACGGCCGCACCGCCAGCCATGACCAGGGGGCTGCCCGCGCGCTCCGTGGAGGACGTCCTGATGCCGTTCCTGGCCAGGATCCGGACCGCTTCGATGTAGTCCAGTTCGTACGAGATGGAGAAGGCGATGATGTGGAATGCGTTCAGCGGCCTCCCGGTCTCCACGGAACGCTCGCAATCGGAAAAGAAGCGCTCGCACAGGATGCCCGGATGTGCGTTGAGGAGCCGGTACATCTGCTGGAAACCGAGGTTCGACATGCCCACCCAGTACGTGCTGGGATACACCAGGGCGACGTTCAGTCTGCCGCCCGGGTCCTTGCGTGTCGTTCCGGTCTCAGTCCACATCGATCCCCAGACTCTTGATCTTGCGGTGCAGGTTGCTCCGCTCCACGCCGATGAGGTCGGCGGTCTTGGAGATGTTGTTGCCGCACTGGAGGAGCTTGCGCTCGATGAAGATCTTCTCGAACTCGGCCCGCGCGTCCTTGAGTTCCTGCATGTCGAAGATCCTGTCCATCTCGCTGGCGGTTCGGGTGCCCAGCGGGATGATGTCGTCGGCGGTGATGGTGTTGGACGGGGTCATGATGACGAGCCGCTCGATGATGTTCTTGAGCTCGCGCACGTTGCCCGGCCAGTCGTGCTGCATGAGCTTCCTCACCGCACCCTCGGTGATGGTCTTCCTTCCTCCCTTGATGGGGGAGAAGAGCTTGAGGAAGTGCTCCACCAGCTCCGGGATGTCGTCGCGGCGGTCGATGAGGCGCGGCACGTGGATGGGGATCACGTTCAGGCGGTAGTAGAGGTCCTGGCGAAACCGGCCCTCGGCGATCTCCTGCTCAAGGTTCTTGTTGGTGGCCGTGAGCACCCTGACATCCACCTGGATGGTCTGCGCCCCTCCCACCCGCTCGAAGCGCTGCTCCTGGAGGATGCGCAGGATCTTGGCCTGGGTGGGCATGCTCATGTCACCGATCTCGTCCAGGAAGAGCGTGCCGTTGTGGGCCAGGTCGAACTTGCCCCGCTTGCGCTCCGTGGCACCGGTGAAGGCCCCCTTCTCGTGACCGAACAGCTCGCTCTCGATGAGCTCCTGCGGGATGGCGGCGCAGTTCACCTCCACGAAGGGGTGCTCCGCCCTCCTGCTGTTCTTGTGGATGCGCCTTGCCACAAGCTCCTTGCCCGTGCCGTTCTCTCCCAGGATGAGGACCCATGCGTCCGTGGGAGAGACCCGGTCGATCTGCTCCTTGAGTCTGAGGATGGGTGGCGAGTTCCCGATGATCTCGTCGTCCTTCTCGGTCTTCTTCTTCAGCAGCGCGTTCTCCTCCTCCAGGGCCTTGAGGTGGAGCGTGTTGTTGATGGTGATGATGATCTTGTTGAGGTCCAGGGGCTTCTCGATGAAGTCGAGGGCGCCAAGGCGCATGGCGCGGATGGCGGTCTCGATGGAGCCGTGGCCGGTCATGATGATGACCGGGATGGAGTAGCCGTCGCGCTTGATCTCTTCAAGGGTCTGCAGGCCGTCCTTTCCGGGCATCCAGACGTCCAGGAGCATGAGGTCGAGGTCCTGCTTCTCGATGATCTTCTGGGCCTCTTCCCCGGATGAGGCAAGCACCGTGTTGTAGCCCTCGTCCTCGAGCCCCCCCTTCAGCGAGAGCCTTATGCTTTCCTCGTCGTCCACAATGAGTATGGTCTGTTTCATGGTTACTCCTTGACAGGCAGTTCTATGCTGAACACGGTCCCGCAGGGCTCGTTATCGCGTACGCGGATGAACCCGTTGTGGTCCGCAATGATCCGGTTCACGATGGCCAGACCCAGGCCTGTACCGCCCCTGCGGGTGGAGAAGTAGGGTTCGAACATCCGCTCCTTGACCACCTTGGGGATGCCCGGTCCCGTGTCCATGATGTCCAGCGTGGCGATGTGCAGCTCGGGGTCGTAGGATGACCGTATGGTGATCTTCTTCGCTGGAGCCTTTGCCTCCAGGATCGCCGTGGTGGCGTTCTCCAGCAGGTTGGTGACGGCCCTGTTCATCTGGGAGCTGTCGATGTCCACCCTGGGCATGCGCTCGTCCAGTTCGAGGGTGTATTCCACCTCCTGGTGTGCCTGCCGGTACAGGGCCACCGAGTCCGCCACCACCCGGTTGAGGTCGTCGGGTTGGGGCATGGAGGTGGGCATCTTGGCGAAGGCGGAGAATTCGTTCACCAGGCGCTTCATCACGTCCACCTCGTTGATGATGACCCGGGTGCATTCGTCGAAGACCTCCGCGTCGTCGCCGAGCTTGTCCAGGTACCTGCGCCTGAGCCTCTGGGCCGAGAGCTGGATGGGGGTGAGCGGGTTCTTCACCTCGTGGGCGATCCTGCGCGCCACCTCGCGCCAGGCGGCCATGCGCTGCATGCGCTGGAGCTGGGTGAGGTCATCGAACACGATGAGCAGGCCGATGCTCTCGTCGTTCTCCGCATGGAGCGGGGATGCCTGTCCGAGCAGCGTGAGGAGCTTGCCGCCCACGGACACCTGGAGCTGTTTCTGCACCGTGGACGAACGGGAGTTCTTCTGGCCCGCCACCAGTTCGTTGTACAGCGGTTGGTATTCTCCGGAGAGCACCTCCGACGCGGCCCTGCCCAAGACCTTGCTCGGGGAGAGACCCAGGAGCGTCTGGGCGGAGGGATTGATGAGCGCGATCTGATCCTGGCGGTTGATGGTGATGACCCCGGTGGAGATAGTGTTCAGGACCGTCATGATGTAGCGGTTTCTCGCGGAGATCTCGTTGTAGGCGTTCTCGAGGTTCCGGCGCGAGCTTTTGAGATCGTCCACCATGATGTTGAAGTCGTCCACCAGGATCCCCAGCTCGTCGTCGGCCTGGACGTCGATCTTGAATCCCAGGTCGCCCTTGGAGATGCGCTGGGTGCCTTCCACGAGCTTCTCGATGGGATTGATGAGGCCCTTGGCGATGTTCAGGGCGAACCATACGGCGGAGAAGATGACGAGCAGGGTCACCGAGGTGAGCAGGATGATGTAGTTCGTCTTGATGGGGCCCTTGAGCCTCAGGATCTGCGAGTAGTCCGAGAAGGAGCGCTTGATGAGGCTGAGCCTGCCCGAGAGGCTCTCGGGGACGAAGAAATCCACCACGAGCACCCCCACCACGTCGTTGGGATTGAAGGAAGACCTGATGGGCACGATCCCCTCGATGATGTCCGCATTGCCCTTCTGCACCACCATGGAGAGGCTCTTGCCCTGCATGGCCGACTGGACATTGGTGGATTCCGGGCTCGGCATGGCATCGGCGCTGATGTCCGGGGAGAGGATCTTGACGAGCTCTTCCTCCTGGGCGGAGAAGACCACCACGGAGGACAGCCGGAACAGGTCCATCTTCTCCTTGAGCATGGAGTGCAGGACAGAGAGGTTCTCCTCCTTGAGGAGCCTGCGGTCCGTGATTTCCCTGGCGATGGAGGCGGCGTACTGGATGGCGTCCGTGGACGACTCCTGGTAGTAGATGCTCGCCACGTTCATGGACTCCTCGATGGCGCTTTCCACCTCCGTGGAGAGCCACACCTCCATGCTCCGGTTGAGGAAGACCACGCTGGCGAAGAACAGGATCGCGGTGGGGAAGATGGTGAGGGTCACGAAGGCCGTGACCAGCTTGGTCCGGAGCCTCGTGCCGAGCACCCCTCTGCGGCGCTCCAGCATGAGCTTCACCACGTTGCGGGTCACCAGGAAGACCACGAGGATGAGCAGGACCACGTTCAGGCTGATGATGGTGAAGATGACCGCATTGCTCGACGGGATCAGGCCGATGCTGCTCAGGTTTGTCTTGGCAATGCTCGTGAGGATCATCACGCCGATGATGGCCGCGATGATGATCATCTCCCTGGTCTTCTTGGACATGGAACTCACCCCTGCATGGCCTGGAATAGTGTCCGCGCCAGGCGGTTATGCAGCGTATGGTTGGCCCTGCTCGCCCGCAGGCATGCCTGCAGCGGCGCCTGCAGGGTCCACAGGTCGCCCAGGAAGTCCAGGACCTTGTGGCGCACGAACTCGTCCGGGAACCTGAGGCCTTCGGGGTTGACCACCCGGTCGTGGTCCACCACCACGGCGTTGTGCAGTCCTCCGCCCAGGGCGAGCCCGGCGGACCGCATCATCTGGACGTCCTGCATGCGGCCGAAGGTGCGGGCAGGGGCGATGAGCCCCGCGAAGTCGGTGCCGTCGAAGTCATACCGCAGGCGCCCGATGGCCGGGTCGGCGAAGTCTATCTCGTAATGCAGGGAGAACTCTCCCGGAACAGCCTCCACCCATGAATCACCCTCTTCGATGCGGACCGTCTCGCCGAGCACGATGGGGGTGCTCGGAAGACCCAGCGACTCGGTCCCCGTTTCCCTGAGCCGGCGGAAGAAGGGCAGGGCCGATCCGTCCATGGCCGGCAGCTCGGGACCGGCCACCTCGACGTCGCAGTCGGTGATGCGCGCGCCGTACAGGGCGGCCATGAGGTGCTCGATGGTGGAGATGCTCGCGGTCCCGTCCCCGATGGTGGTGTTCAAACGGGTGTCCACCACGTTGGCGGGTGTTGCGGGGATGCGCCTTCCCCCGGTGATGAAGGTGATGCCGCCGGTGGAGGGCCGGATGTGCACGGATACCGTTTTCCCCGAGTGAAGGCCGGTCCCTTCGATGAAGAGATCTGTGCGGATGGTGGCGCGATCCATGGCAGACCCTAGATTATGTAAGGAGTCTCCAATAGTCAAACCCTATTGTCATGGCCCCGGCGACCACGATCCCGGGCGACCGGGCGAGTGTCGATCATGGTGATCGGACCGGGGTGATCGGGGTGTCCCTGCTCTATCCTCTTCCCGGTTCCGGGCCTGTAGATTTTCCTTGACAACTTCTGAGGCTCACGCTGAGTATAAGCACTCATACTTCATAAAGGAGACTACTGTGGCCGATCTCGGGACACGATATAAATGCTACAAATGCGGCACGAAATTCTACGACTTGGGCAAGCCACAGCCCCTCTGTCCTTCCTGCGGTGAAGATCAGAACAATGAAGAGACCAAGCGCCTGCTCAAGCGGAAGCGCAAGCGTTCACTGTCCAAGGCGAAATCCGACACCAGGTCCCTGCCCGACGAGAACGGCGCCCCCATGGATGCCGACGAGGACGTGGAGGAATACGTCCTGGACATGGAGGACATCGTCATCGAGGAGGGTTCCGAGATGGAGCATCCGGAATAGCACGACCCCTGCAGGGAGTATCCCTTTTCGGAAATGCCTCATCGAATGATCTTCCGGGTGTTCTGCTGGAGGTAGGGCTGCATCTGTTCGGGAATGAACCCCGTGACGATGCCCGTGGCCCTCTTCGTCAGGGGGAGCGTCTTCGAGTTCACCAGGATCGCCGAGTTCTTGGGAAGGACCACCTGGAGCAGTGCCGCAATCATGAGGACGATGAGAAACCCCTTGATGAAGCCGAAGAGCCCCCCGAACGCGGTGTCAAAGGTCGCGAGCACCGACGCGTTCAAAATCTTCTGCAGCAGGTGCATGCAGATCTTGATGATGATGAAGAAGAAGATGAAGACGACGATGAATCCAAGAACGCCGCGCACGTCGGCCACGTGCAGGGCGGAGAGGAAATGCGACACCTCCACGGCAAACCTCTTGGCGAGGAAGAGCCCCCCGATGAGGGCCACAAAGGATGAGACGCTCTTGATCAGCCCCTGGTAGACGCCCAGGCCGGTGAAGGCGACGAGCAGGACGAGGGATAGAATATCAAGGGCATTCACTGCTTCGCCTTTGTAATCTCAATCGAAACCACGTCCTTCATGGGTATCTGGTACGATCCGTATGGCATCTTCCCGAAGATCCTGGACATGCCGCTGGTCCTGAGATTGCACATGGATTCCGCCCCCTTCAGCGTGACGCAAGCGCTCCCGTCCTTCACCTCGATGCGGGAGATGTTCTCCAGGGGGATCTGGACCCTTCCCTTGCCCATGAGGACATTGAACGTGGTCTTGCCGTCAAAGGTCACCGACGAGATGAGCACCTCGTTGTTGGAGGCGTCCCTGATCTTCGCGGTGAAGGGCGAATCGACCGGCGACTGTCCCGGGGTGCCGGCGCTTCCCATGCCCATGAGCAGCAGGACGGCCATTGCTGCGAGTGCCGAGAGGAAGAGGCGACCTGTCTTCTTCATATCCCGATAACCTCCTTCACAACCCCCTCTTTCCGGAATGCGGCGATGAGGTCGGACATGTCCCTGCCGCGGCATTCAGGGTAGGCGACGGTGAGCCTTCCGAGGACGGGGTCGTCCGTGCTGACGATGCCGAGGCCGTCGTACCCTTCCATAATATAATGGATGTAGGAGATATCCTTTCTGTCGACCCTGAGGGTCATCGTGCGGAAAGCCACCATGTTTCCTCCCAGATATCACAAGAGATACATGGCTGCAAGTAGTGCGCAGGGCCTCCCCGGATACCATGGGGAGGCGAACGTCCTCTCCTTGAAGGTCACTGCTTGATGGAAAGGGAATGTATGAATATAATCGGGTGGTAGCGGCCCCGTCCGCCGTCGGCCGCGATCGTGATCCGTCCACGAGGGGGGGGCAATAAAATCCTTGACATCATCGAGTTTGAAATGATAGGGAAAATTGATCTGAATGAGTGAACAGCCATTCAGTCAAGGCCGTGTCCGGATGATGAATAAGGCCTGCTGGGAAGAAGGTTTGCCGGTAGTTCGACGAACATTCCCGTTTTTGAGATGAAGGCCGGTGGTGGGTACAGGCCTGAAGCATGAGGCGCTCTCGAGCGCGCCGTCGGTCAGGCAGTCGGACCTTCGTCGGTTCTGGTGGACATCGGCAGGAAGTGGGACGGCAGCATCTTGGGCAACGGTTGAGAAGGGCGGCTTTCCCGATGCGTACCCTTTCTCGGGCACCAACGTCTAAGGAGGCAGGTTTTGATAGAGATAAATTTCACCCTTATCATTCAGATTATCAATTTCCTCGCTCTCATATTTCTCCTGAACATCGTGCTGTATAAGCCCATCCTGAAGGTTCTCGACGAGCGGGAGCAGAGGATCGACGGCCAGCAGCAGCAGGCGAAGAAGGTGGTCGAGGAAGGTCAGGCCCTGCTGGGAGACTATAACCAGAAGCTCTACGCCGCCAAGGTCGATGCCATGAACGCAAAGAATGCCGCGCGGAGCGAGGCGTCCAACGAGGCGAACGTGATCATCGAGAAGGCCCGCAAGGAAGCGGAGGACATCATAAGCCAGATGCAGCAGCAGATGGCCTCCGAGATATCCCAGGCAAAGAAGGAGCTGGAGCCCGAGCTCGGGGTCATGGCGGCCACCATTGCCCAGCAAATCATGGGGAGGAAAGTGGCATGAAGAGCAGAATCAGGAAGATCCTGCCACTGGCAGTCTCTCTGGCCCCCGTCGTTCTCATGGTCTGTGTTTCGCTGGTGTTCGGCTCCGGGGGCGAAGGCGGCGGTGAGGAAGAAGGCGGTATGATGACCATGGTCTGGCGCGTCGTCAATTTCATCATCCTCGTGGTCCTGCTGTGGAAGCTCCTGGCGGACAAGATCAAGAAGTACTTCGTCGACCGCAGGG
>CAZNGL010000117.1:0-9382 GCA_964572405.1 uncultured Bacteriovoracaceae bacterium | reverse complement strand
TGCGGACCAGGCGCGACATCTCGTGTGCGCTGATCCCGGGCTGCTTGCCGATCTCATCCTTGGGCGCCTTCTGGATGGTGCCGGTCTCCCATGAGAAGATGTCGAGAAATCGTTTCTCGGTCTGGAGCCTGAGGGCATCGTTGATATCGCCGGGCTGCACCAGCCCCATCTCCAGCAGGATCACCCCCTGCTTGCGTCGCTCCATGCGTGACTTGGCAAGGGAGGTCGCGTTCTCTTCCACGGAGATGACGCCCATCTCCACCAGGATGTTGCCGAGCAGTTCGTCCGTCCTGTTGGACTGTATGGCGCAGAGCATGCCGTCCTTGAAGATGAGGCCTTTCTTCCACTGGCCGGTGGAGGCGAAGATGATGCCGGTGTATCTGGTCTCGAAGACATCCATCATGACCAGGGGAAAGGGGAACTCCTCAATCTTGAACATATTTTCCATGCTCTCTTCAATATCGGCAAATACCCCCATGGGCAAGAGGGAAAATACGCGGGAGCTGCGATCGCCCAGGGGCGGACCGGCCCTTCCCGGGGACTCGTGATCCGGGAAGGTCGGGTACGACGGGCGGCGCGGTTCACAGCCTGCCGATGCACTTGGTAATATTTGATCTTGACTCCTTGGGGTGTCTTCTCTAGAGAGAACCGGTATGCACTGGAATCCCTCTGGACCTCTTCCAACGGAGGCTGATGGTTTCTCATGGACAGTGGTATTCTGGCACTTGTTGTACTGGCACAGTTTCACCAGGTAACCGTTGACCCGGAACAGATCAGGAAGGAGTTCGGCGCGAACGGCCGTGACCTCACCCCGCAGGAGGTCCTGCGGGCCGCCAGGGCAGTGGGGTTCCGCGCCAGGCGGGCGACCCCGGGGGTGCGCGGGCTGAAGAACGAGATCCTCCCCGCCATAGGTGTCGGCATCGAGGGGGGGTTCTTCATCCTGGCACGGGTGGGAGAGGATGTCAACGGGTCCGTTCCCAGGGTTCTCGTCCAGGAGTTCATCCCAGAGGCGCTCAGGACAGTCACTCATGAGGAACTCTGCAGGATCTGGACGGGCGAGGCCATCCTGCTTGTTCCGCACAGCGGGTTCTCGCTGGGCAGGTTCAGGCCTTCGGGCAGCTGCAGGGTGGGGCCGGTGCTCGTCGAGTTCTGAAGAACCCTGTCCCGGTCTCGGGGACAGGGGGATTCTCAGCGCTCCCCTCCCAGGATGATGGGGAGTCCGCTCTTGGGGTTGCCGATGACCACGATCTTGGTGTTCGGGCTGTTGGCGAGCTTTTCGGTGGCCTCGATGCCCTTCCACTCCAACAGCTGGGGGCTGATGCCCTGGGCCACGATACGCTGGAAGTCCGCAACGCCCTGGGCCTCGATGCGCTTGCGCTCCGCCTCCTGCTGCTCCTTCTGGAGCACGAACTTCATCTGCTCCGCCTCCTGTTCCCGCTTGAGCTTCTCCTGGATGGCATTTGCCACCGTTGCCGGCAGCCCGATCTTGCGCAGGAGGACCTGGTCGGTGATGATGCCCCGGTCCTTGGTGAGATGCACGAACATGTCCTGGATCTCCACGGCGATCTTGTTGCGCTCGGAGGAGTAGAGCGACTTGGCGTCGTAGGAGGCGGTGATCTCCCGGATGGCGCTCCTGAGCTGCGGCTCCACCACGACCTGGGCATAGTTTCTGCCCACCTTTTTGTAGATGTCGGCCGCCTTTCCCGGGTCGAGCCGGTAGAGCAGCGAGACCTCGAGGTTGATGATGAGGCCCTCCCGAGAGGGGGTGTCGGCCTGTTCAAGGATCTCCTGGGTCTGCACCGTCATCTTGATGACCCGGGTGAACGGGATGATGATGCCCAAGCCCGGGGAAAGGGTGTTGGGGGAGACCATGCCGAAAAAGTCCTTGACGCCCACATGTCCCGCAGGGATCACCGTAACGGGGTTGGCCACGGCGAAGAGGATGACGAGGGCTACGAGGATACCGAGGTATTTGAACTGTGTACGGGATGCGCCGATGTCTGCCACTGGATTGCCTCCTTTCGTACTGCACCTGTTTCACCCGGTGGTGGATCTGGACAGCCCTGCCGGAACAGGGAAACGACACATTGTGTCTCATGGGTTCATGATACGGGAAGCATAGAGAAAAGCGTGCGGCACTTCAAGCCGAAAAGACCCGGGGCACCGGCCTGCCGCGGGGAGCCTCGGCGGGCCGTGCGCTACTCGACCGATCTGTGCCTCACCTGGTCCCGGCCGCCTCGTTTGGCCTCGTACATGAGGTCGTCCGCGTCGCTGATGAGCTCGACGATGGACTGTCCCTCCTCTGGCGTGCACACCGCCACCCCGATGCTCAGGGTTATGTGGTCGGCGGCCTCGGAATGGGTGTGGGGTATGCCGAGGTTCTTTATGCGGGTCCGGATGGTGTTCGCCAGCAGCAGGGCGCCCTCGAGATCGGTCTCGGGCAGGACGCAGGCGAATTCCTCACCGCCGTAGCGGGCCACCATGTCGGAGGGCCTCCTCAGACACCCTCTCAGTTCTTCGGCGAGGCGTTTGAGGCAGTCGTCGCCTGCCAGGTGACCGTAGTGGTCGTTGTATGCCTTGAAGAAGTCGATGTCCATGAGGATCAGCGAGATGGGCAACCTGTTGCGAACGGCTCGCCTCCACTCCTTTACCATGAATTCGTCGAACTGGCGGCGGTTCGGGATGCCGGTAAGGCCGTCGGTGGCCACGAGGTTTTCCAGGAAGTCGCGGTAGCGTTTCAGCTCCAGGTGGATGCGGACCCGGGCACGGATGATGGGGATGCTGAACGGCCTGGTGATGTAGTCCATGCCGCCGATCTCCAGACCCCGCTCCTCGTCCTCGTCCTTGCTCATGGAGGTTACGAAGATGACGGGGATATCCCTGGTTGCCGGGTCCGCCTTGAGGCGCTCGCAGACCTCGTACCCGTCCATGTCCGGCATGATGATGTCCAGGAGGATCAGGTCGGGGCTGTGGGCCGCTGCCATGGCGAGGGCCTCCCTGCCGCTGGTGGCCACGAGGAGGTCGTGCTCTTCGTTCAATGCCTCACCGAGCACCATGACATTGGTCTGCGAGTCATCCACGATCAGGACTGTTTGCCTTCTCTCCTTCATGCTCCCCTCGTATGGATCGGTGAGGGCTCTCGAGGGCCCAGGCGCAGACGCATGCCTGCAGGAATCCGTAGGCGTTGTCTTCCCATGTCTTTCACAAACACATCCCTTCAGCATCTCATCGGCAGGGCAGAACAGGATATTAAGCCGAATCCATGAGGACGATGAGGGGATCCAGTCCGGTCCGTGGGGAGAGTTCACCCCCCGTCACCGGGGCCGTCCCGGCCGGCAGGGACAGGAGGATTAATCTTGAGGACAAAAAGGACGATGATAAGAAGGGGATGCATACCGAATGCAGGGATGCGATGACCTGGCAGTACTGCGTTCAGGGAGACCTTTCGGAATTCAGGGTGCCCGATCGTGCATTCTCCCCGGAGGGGGACAACAATAATGCGAATCGAACAGAGAAGATGGGGGCGCCATGATGATCGGACGTCCGGGACCCAGGCGGATCTGCGTGAATCCGCCCAGCTCGTCCTGATCTTTGGCGCCAGAGAGCTCATGAAGGAACATGGAATCATCAGGCAGATCATCGAGGCATATCCCAGGGCCCACTATGCGGGGTGTTCCACGGCCGGAGAGATATCCGGCACGGAGGTGTCCGACGACTCGCTGGTGACAACGGCGATACACTTCGCGCACACCCGCATACACGGTGCAAAGGTCGGGTTGCGCCATGCCGACCAGAGCTATCAGGCCGGGGCCGGCCTGGCCGGGACACTGCCCCCTGAAGGACTGCGCCATGTCCTGGTGTTCTCTGACGGCCTGTCGGTCAACGGAAGCAATCTGGTCAGGGGACTGACGGACCACCTCCCCGAGGGTGTCACCGTGACGGGGGGGCTTGCAGGGGACGGTATCTCCTTCGCCGAAACACTCGTCCTGTGGGACGGCATGCCGGAGGGGGGGGCAGTGGCGGCTGTCGGCTTCTACGGGGAGAGGCTACGGGTGGGGTTCGGCTCACGGGGCGGATGGGATCCCTTCGGACCGGAACGCCTGGTCACCCGCTCCCGGGGGAACGTGCTCTACGAGCTTGATGGGCATTCCGCACTTGAGCTCTATAAGAAGTACTTGGGAGAGCACGCCGGGGGACTGCCCTCCACGGGCCTGCTCTTCCCGCTGAGCCTTCGGCTCCGGCCGAACGACACACCTGTGGTGCGCACCATCCTCGCGGTAGACGAGGCGGAGCAGAGCATGACCTTCGCGGGTGATGTGCCCGAAGGCTCTTCCGTGCGCCTGATGAAGGCGAATATCGACAGGCTCATCGACGGCGCCGTCGGTGCCGCTCATACCAGTTCCCTGGCCATCGGCTCCATGTCTCCGCAGCTGGCTGTTCTCATCAGCTGTGTGGGGAGGAAGCTGGTGCTGAAGCAGCGGGTCGAGGAGGAAGTGGAGGGGGTGTCCGGCGTTCTGGGTGGATCCGCGGTCATCACGGGGTTCTATTCGTATGGAGAGATAGCTCCCTTCATGCCGGACGCACGATGCGAACTCCATAACCAGACCATGACGGTCACGGCATTCTTTGAGGAACAGGGGGGCTAGAAACAATGCACAGCCTCCTCATGCGACAGATTAAACGGTACTTCGGGGATCCTTCGAAGATCACTGAACCCTGGCGGGACTTCATCCGCGCGGTCAACGATGCATATGGGGAATTCGATGCAGACCGAGAGCTCCTGGAGCGATCCCTTGATCTCAGTTCGCAGGAACTGCTCCAGGCGAACTCCGAGATGAGGGCCATCTTTCAGGCAATCCCCGACCTGTTGCTCAGAATCGACGCCGAAGGCACCATCTTGGATTACAAGGCGGGCAGTCTCCAGGACTTCTCTCTCAAGCCGGGTGAGGTTATCGGAAAGAGGATCGAGGCTCTCCCGTTCATATGCGCCCCTGAGGCCCTCGGTGAGGCCATGCTGCGCGTTCACGAGAACAGGGCCATGAGCGGCATCGAGTATTCGGTCATGAAAGACGGCAGGGAGTGCTTTTACGAGGCACGCTTCCTATCTCTGCCTGGGGATCAGATCATCGTGATCCTTCGGGACATCACGAACAAAAGGATGGCCCAGGAGGGACTGCGGCGCAGCGGCGAGCTCTACCGGACCATCTTCGAGAATACGGGCACGGCTTCCATCCTGATAGCGAAGGACACGACCATCCTGCTCGCCAACTCCAACTTCGAGAAGCTCACCGGCTACTCGAAACAGGAAATGGAGGGGAAGATGAGCTGGACCGCCTTCGTCGTCGAGGAAGACCTCCAGATGATGAGGAAATACCATGAAGTGCGGAGGAAGGATCCCGGCCTCGCGCCCACCTCCTATGAGTTCCGGCTGAAGAACCGCTCGGGTGAGGTGCGGGACATCCTCCTCACTGTGGACATGATCCCGGGAACGACCGAAAGCATCGCATCCTGCCTGGACATTACGGAGCGGAAACGAGCGGAAGCCGACCTGAAGAGGAGCGAGGAGCGCTATCGCAGCATCCTGGACAACATGGAAGAGGCCTACTACGAGGTGGACCTGAAAGGGAATATCATCTTTATCAACCGAGCGACGGCCAGGATGATCGGCTATCCGGAGAGTGAGCTTCTGGGCCGGAGTTTCCGGGACTTCATGGTCAGTGAAAAAATCAGAGATATCTACACCATCTTCAACAGGATTTTCATCACCGGCGAATCGGCCAAACTGTTCGACTGGGAGTTTGTAAAACGGAATAACGAGAAGCTCGTGGTGGAGGCATCTGCATACCTCATCAGGGATGCGCAGGGGATGCCTGTCGGGTTCAAGGGCATCGCCCGCGATGTTACCGAGCGCAAGAGGGCCGAGGAGGCCATCAGGCAGAACGAGGCGAAGTACCGTTTCCTGACCGAAAAGACCAATGACGTGATATGGACATCCGATCTGGGGTTTGACATCACCTTTATCAGCTCCTCCATCGAGAAGGTCCTTGGGTACACGCCCCAGGAGTGTGTCCAGAAGAAAATCAGCTCCTTCATGACCCCGGCATCGTTCGGGATCGCCGTGGATCTCCTGAACGCTGAGATCCAGCGTGATCAGGAAGAAGGCATCGATCCGGAGAGAACGGTCCAGGTGGACCTGGAATTCTGCCACAAGAACGGGTCCGCCGTATGGGTGGAAAACCTCATGAGCGCGATCCGGGACGAGTCCGGCAAGATGACCGGCATCCACGGGGTGTCCCGTGACATCACCGAGCGCAGGCGGGCCGAGGAGGAGAAGAAGAGGCTCGAGTCGCAGCTGGCCCAGGCCCAGAAGATGGAGTCCATCGGGACCCTGGCCGGAGGCATCGCCCATGACTTCAACAACATCCTGTCGGCCATCATCGGGTACACCGAGCTGGCGATCAACGACATCAGGGAACCGGAAAAGGCGGATTCCGAACTCAGGGAGGTGCTCAAGGCGGGTGAAAGGGCCAAAGACCTGGTGGGCCAGATCCTCACCTTCAGCCGTCAGACGGAAACGAAGCACTCGCCGCTGGCGATCCAGACCGTGGTCAAGGAATCGCTCAAGATGATCAGGTCCGTCACGCCATCGAACATCGAGATCAGGACCGACCTGGCAAGCTCCGGGGTGATCCTCTCGGACCCCACGCAGATTCACCAGGTCATGCTGAACCTCTGCACCAATGCGGTGCATGCAATGGGCAGGACAGGCGGTGTGCTCGAGGTGAATCTGAGGAGGATGCATACCGAGGGGAACAGCGAGATGCGGGACCTGGACCTGGTCCCGGGGCCCTACATGCGCCTGGAGGTGAGCGACACGGGTCATGGCATGCCTCCCGAGGTGATGTCCCGGATCTTCGACCCCTATTTCACCACCAAGGAGGTGGGGCGGGGCACGGGGCTTGGCCTGGCCGTGGTCCATGGGATCGTGAAGGGCCACGGGGGCGCCATAACCTGCGAGAGCGTCCAGGGGGAGGGGACCACCTTCCGCATCTATTTCCCCGAGATAGGGCCAATGGAACAGTCCCCGGCGCGGCAGACCAGGGAGCATCTCCCCACGGGAACGGAGCGCATCCTGTTCGTCGACGACGAACAGGTCCTCGTGAACCTGGCCAGGAGGATGTTGGAAAGCCTCGGATACACGGTGTTCACGAGGACGAGCAGCATCGAGGCGCTGGAGTTTTTCCGGAAGAACCCGGACAAGTTCGACCTCGTGATCACCGACATGACCATGCCGGGCATGACCGGGGACGTTCTGACCAAGAGGATCCTGCAGGTCCGCAGCGACATCCCGGTGATCTTGTGCTCAGGATACAGCGAGCACATGTCCGAGGAGCGGTCGAAGCACATCGGCATCCGTGAGTTCATCATGAAGCCCATCGTGATGAAGGATCTCGCGGAGACCATCCGGAAGGTGCTGGACAGCGGGGTCTGATCCGGGGTACAGGGTGCCTGCGACCGCTGACCCCGCGGGCATGCGCAGGCCCGCAGCGGAAAGTACTTGAGAAGGAGTGAGACGCACCATGGGTTTCGAATACATGCAGGAGATACCGAGGCCGCGGGACATTCTGGCCGCCATGCCGCTGGAGGGGAGGCTCGCCGACATCAAGAAGAAGAGGGATCGGCAGATCAGTGAGGTGTTCACGAAACAGAGCGGCAGGTTCATCCTGGTCATCGGCCCCTGTTCCGCGCACGACGAGACCGCGGTGTGCGACTACATCGGCCGTCTGGCCGGTGTCCAGGAGAAGGTGAAGGACCGGATCATCATCGTCCCGAGGATCTACACGAACAAGCCGCGCACCACGGGGGTGGGTTACAAGGGCATGGTCCACCAGCCGAACCCCCAGGAGGCGCCGAACCTGGTGGAGGGCATCAATGCCATCCGCAGGATGCACATCCGGGCGCTCGTGGAGTCACACATGCCCGCGGCCGACGAGATGCTCTACCCCGGCAACTACCCCTACCTGGAGGACCTCCTGAGCTACGTGGCAGTGGGCGCCAGGTCCGTGGAGAACCAGGGCCACCGCCTCACCTGCAGCGGCCTGGAGGTCCCCGTGGGGATGAAGAACCCGACCTCGGGCGACAAGGAGGTGCTCCTGAACTCCATCCACGCATCCCAGGCCCCGCATATCTTCATCTACAACCGGTGGGAGGTGAAGACCACGGGGAACCCGCTTACCCACGCGGTGCTCCGCGGTGCGGTGGACCACTACGGCCGGGCCGTCCCCAACTACCACTACGAAGACCTCTCCAACTTCGCCGAGGCATACCTCAAACGCTCTCTTGCCAATCCCACCATCATCGTGGACACGAACCACGCCAACTCCGACAAGCGCTTCGCCGAGCAGCCCCGCATCGCGAAGGAGGTGATGCAGAGCAGGCAGCATTCCGCCGTGCTCAGGGACATGGTCCGGGGCCTGATGATCGAGAGCTTCATCGAGGAGGGCGCCCAGTCGCCCAAGGGGAAGGTGTACGGCAAATCCATCACCGACCCGTGCCTGGGGTGGGAAGACTCGAAGAGACTGATCCTGGACCTGGCGGACATGGTCTAGTCCGGCTCAGGCGTGCATGGCGAAAGAGGGAAAGAAGCGGCAGTTCCCCCGCGGCAAAGGCTGGGGCCCTGCCGCAACTCGAGCTACTTCTTCATGGACTTCTCGAACAGGGCTTCGGCCTGCTTCTGCTTTTCCTCCGCCGCCCGCTCCCGTTCCTCGGCCCTCTTGATGGCCTCCTCGGCGCGGGCCGCCGCCGCATCCGCCTTCAGAGCGGCCTCGTTTGCGGCCGCCTTGGCGGCCTGAGCCTCCTGGATCGCCTGGTCGGCCTTCGCATCGATCACCTTTTCCTGCGCCTGGACCTTCTCGAGGTCAGTGGTCGTCGCGCACCCCCACATGCAAAGAGCGAGAACGAGCGCCATGGAAATCCCCAACAGAACCTTCCTCATCATATCCCCCTTTCTCTGTAGCGGCAGTTTTTGTAACGGAACGGATGCTCCCGATCGATGGAGGCCGGTCATGGCATCACAGTTCACGATTATAGCTTCCAAGACATCCGTTGCAACGGTATTCTTTTAGCAATAGCTGGACCAAGAGTAACGACCATGGAAAATCAAAGGGTTAGATGGGTTGTCCCACCGATGTCTCCTGGCGCGTGCACAGTTTTATCCGGAGGGGCGGCCTTTTTTGTAACCGTCTGCAGGACGTGGGCACGCTAGTTGACCCTGGAGGGCTCAATCACCACGCCGTCGATCTCCAGATCGATCTTGAGCCGCCTTGCCGCCTCCCGGGCCTCGCCCCGGGTGTCGAAGGGGCCGGCGAGAACGCGGTAGCCG
>CAZNGL010000116.1:0-9549 GCA_964572405.1 uncultured Bacteriovoracaceae bacterium | reverse complement strand
TTCACCCTGGACGCCATGCCCGGCAAGCAGATGGCCATCGACGCCGACCTGAACGCCGGCATGATCACCGAGGCCGAGGCCAGGGCACGTCGCGAGCGCATCGCCAGGGAGGCTGAGTTCTACGGCGCAATGGACGGCGCCACCAAGTTCGTCAGGGGTGACGCCATCGCGGGCATCATCATCGTGCTCATCAACATCCTCGGCGGCATCATCATCGGCGTGCTCCAGAAGGGCATGCCGCTCACCGAGGCGCTGATGAACTACTCGATCCTCACCATCGGCGACGGCCTGGTGGCCCAGATCCCGGCGCTCGTCATCTCCTCGGCGGCCGGCATCATCGTGACCCAGTCGGCCTCCGACAAGTCCGTGGGCGCCCAGCTCTCCGAGCAGCTCTCGTTCCAGCCCATGGCCCTGCTCACGGCGGGCGGCATCATCTTCATCTTCGGTCTGCTGCCCGGCATGCCGCATTTCGCCTTTCTCACCATGGCATCCATCATGGGAGGGGTCGGCTGGGTGAGCCTCAGGTTCAAGGCCGTGGAGAAGGAAGAGGAGGAGGCCCAGCCGCCCACGGAGGAGGTTTCCGCCGAGGCCCTGCTGCCCATGGACATCATCGAGTTCGAGGTGGGGTACGGCCTGATACCGCTGGTGGACACAGCCCAGGGAGGCGAGCTGCTGTCCCGGATCAAGGGTATGCGCAAGTCGGTGGCGGGCGAGCTGGGTATCGTGGTCCCGCCCATCCACGTGCGCGACAACCTCGAGCTCAAGCCCAACGAGTACCGGCTGCTCCTCAAGGGAATCGAGATCGCCCGGGCCGAGGCCATCGCGGACCGGCTCATGGTGCTGAATCCGGAGAAGGTCGAGATCGACATCCCGGGAATCCCGGTGAAGGAGCCCGCCTTCGGCCTGCCGGGACTCTGGATCAAGAAGTCCGACAGTGAGCGCGCCCAGGTGGCGGGTCTCACCGTGGTGGACGCCGCCACGGTGGTGGCGACGCACCTCACCGAGGCCATCAAGGGCAACGCCCACGACCTGCTGGGCAGGCAGGAGCTTCAGGCGCTCCTGGACGCGGTTTCCAGGTCCCACCCCAAGGTGGTGGAGGACCTCATCCCCGGGACGCTCCCGGCCGGCGTCGTCCTGCGCGTCCTCAGGAACCTCCTGAAGGAGAAGGTCTCGGTGAAGAACATCCTCACCATCCTGGAGACCTGCGCCGACTTCGGTCACATGACCAAGGACCCCGACATTCTGACGGAGTACGTCAGACAGGCCCTCATGCGCACCATCAGCTCCTCGTACATCCAGAACAACGTCATCAGCGTGATGGCCCTGGATCCGGCCATAGACGGGATGATCTCGAGTTCCATCCAGCACACGGAACATGGTTCGTATCTTGCATTAGATCCGGAGAAATCACAGAAGATCCTGATGACGTTGAACAAGGAGGTAAACAGCGTGGGGAAACAGGGACTGGTACCGATCCTGCTCACCTCTCCCATCAGCAGGACCTACGTGAAGCGGCTGACCGAGCGGTACATGCCCGACCTGGTCGTGCTGTCCCACAACGAGATTCCTCCGGACGTGACCATCAAGAACCTGGGGCTGGTGAGGATCGATGCAAATTAGAACCTACACGGCGGTATCCATGAAGGATGCGTTGACGCAGATCAAGTCCGAGCTGGGCTCGAACGCGGTCATCATATCCACGCGGGAGATCAGGGAGAGCGGATACGGGCTCATGAGCAAGCCGCTCATCGAGGTGGTGGCAGCGGTTGACTATGACGGCGACACCTTTATTAAAAAGATGCAGGGGAAGAACGCTCACGACGGGACACCGGATGCGCCCAGGCACCCTGCCCCGACGCGTCCGGTATCTGAGCATATCGGCGACGAGATCGTCGAGTTGAAGAAGATGCTCAAGCACCTCATGTCTCAGAGCAAGGTCGCGCCCTACAGCCCCCTGCGGGAAAAGCTCCTGGCCGGGGGCGTCCGGGAGAGCCTCGCCGATCTCATCCTCTCCAAGCTGGGCGGCGGCGCCACGGAGGAAAGGGTGAGGGATCTGCTCTCCAGGCTGCTGCGCGTGGAGGCCCCCACGAACGAGCGGGTTCGGATCTTCCTCGGCACCACGGGCGTCGGCAAGACCACGACCATCGCCAAGATGGCCGCCCGGGCCGTGATGGCAGAAGGGAAGCGGGTGGCCCTGGTCACGCTGGACAGCTACCGGATCGGCGCGGTGGACCAGAGCCGGATATACGCCAAAATTTTGAACATACCGTTCTTTTCCGTGACGACCCCTCCCGAGTTCGCCACGGCGATGAAACAGCTCGAATCCACTGACCTCATCCTCGTGGACACCGTGGGGCGCTCGCCCTTCTGCGCGGACCACGTGCGCCAGCTCATCGGGTTCTTCGACGGGGTGAAGGCGTGCCGGTTCCTCCTCATGCCGGTTGCCACCCGGGACAGGGAGATGGACACCATCACGACCGCGTTCTCGCCACTGAAGATCGACCGCATGATCTTCACCAAGGCCGACGAGGCCCACAGCTTCGGCGGGATCGTCACCCACAACATGGTCCACCGCACCCCGGTCTCCCACATCACCACCGGCCAGAGGGTGCCGGAGGACATCGAGCCGGCCTGTCCGGACAAGATCGTAGCATGCACGCTTGGAGACGCACGATGAAAGATCAGGCACATACCTTACGGAAGATCTTCAGGAACGGCACGGCCCGGACCCCCGAGGTCATCTCCGTCACCTCCGGCAAGGGCGGCGTGGGCAAGACGAGCATCGTGGTGAACATGGCCATTTTGCTCGCCTCCCGGGGCAAGAAGGTGCTGGTCCTGGACGCGGACCTGGGGCTCGCCAACGTGGACGTGATGCTGGGCATCGCGCCGCGGCTCACCATCAAGCACGTGCTTGACGGCGAGTGCTCCATCGACGACATCGTGCTCACGGGGCCGTCGGGCATCAGGATCATCCCGGCGTCTTCGGGCATCCAGGAGCTTGCGGACCTCAATCCCTCCCAGCAGATCAGCCTCGTGAACGCGCTGGACCACTTTGACGGCGACTTCGACTACATGATCGTGGACACCGGCGCGGGGATCTCGAGGAACGTCATGTACTTCAACGCGGCCTCCCAGCGGATCATCGTGGTGGCCACCGCGGAGCCCACGTCCATCACAGACGCGTACGCGCTCATCAAGGTGCTTCGGAAACACTACGGAATCAAGAGGTTCGACCTCATTGTGAATAACGTGACATCGAAATCAGAGGGGGATCACGTGGCGGAGAAACTGACATTGGTATGTGATAGGTTCCTCGGGGATGTGGCCCTGGAGATGCTCGGCTCCATCCCGCATGACAAATCCATTCCTGAATGCATCAAGGAGCAGAAGGCGTTCGTCGGGGTGCATCCGACCAGCGATGCAACCAAGAGACTTGCCAGGATCGTCGGCAGGCTCGAGGAGTCAACGAAGACGTCACCCGGCGGGAACCTTCAGTTCTTCTTCAGAAAGATGCTCTTGAACCAGGCGAAAGGAACGAGCCATGCAGGATATCGTGTACACGGAACTTACTGAGGAGCAGAAGCTCAACCCCAAGATCCGGGCGAAGATCATCAACGAGTTCGCCCCGCTGATCAAGTACATCGCGAGCCGCATCGCCATCCGGCTGCCTCCGCACATCGACCTGAACGACCTCATCAACGCGGGCGTCATCGGGCTCATCGATGCCATCGAGAAGTTCGACGCCAGCAAGCAGATCAAGTTCAAGACCTATGCGGAGTTCAGGATCCGGGGCGCCATCCTGGACGAACTCCGGTCCATGGACTGGGTACCCCGCTCGGTGCGCCAGAAGGCGCGCAAGGTGGAGGACGCGTATGCGAAGCTGGAGTACGCCCTGGGCAGACCCGCCAGCGACGCGGAGGTCGCCAGGGAGATGAACATCGACATGGAGTCGTTCTACCGGCTGCTCTCCGAGACCGCTTCGGTGTCGCTGCTCAGCCTCGATGACCTGGGCGAGGACGACGCCGACCTCTCCAAGCGCAACATCCTGGAGTTCATCATCCAGGACGAGAAGGACTGGCCCTCGCACAAGCTCCGCTACGCCGAGGTGGGCTCCATGGTGGCCAGGGCCATCCAGTCGCTGCCCGAGAAGGAGCGCATGGTGATCTCTCTCTACTACTACGACGAGCTCACCATGAAGGAGATCGGCCATGTCCTGAAGTTCACCGAGTCGCGGGTGAGCCAGATCCACACCAAGGCCGTACTCCGGCTGAGGTCCAAGATGCAGAAGATCCTCAGAGAGATCAGCATGTAAAGATTTGACCGCGAAGGTACGAAGAGAAGGGAAAGGCAGGAGTACTGGAGGTATCCATGACACTCGACAAGAACATGAAGATCCTCGTCGTCGACGATTTCTCCACCATGCGCAGGATCGTGAAGAATATCCTGCGGCAGCTGAACTTCGCCAACATCATCGAGGCCGACGATGGTGCCACTGCCATCGAGGTGCTCCAGCGGGAAAAGATCGACCTGGTGGTCTCGGACTGGAACATGCCCAAGATGACCGGCCTCGAACTGCTCAAGGCGGTCCGTGCGGATGATGCGCTCAAGCACATCCCCTTCCTCATGGTGACCGCCGAGGCCCAGCAGGAGAATATCATCGAGGCGGTGAAATCCGGGGTGAGCAACTACATCGTCAAGCCGTTCACCGCCGAGACGCTCAGTCAGAAGATAAACCAGATATTCAACAAGTAGGTGTATGCGTGGCAGACCAGCCGGGGAGAAAGGCGGATCTCGATAAGGAGGGCATTGTCTTTGCCGATGCCGGCAAGGCCGAGCTCGACAAGGAGGGGATCTCGCTGGAGGGCCAGGAGCCCGAGGCCGCTGCCGAAGGCCCGCTGGGTCCTGCCGCCCCCGCCGAGGCGCCGGTCGAAGAACGGCCCCGGTACTCCAGGAAGCTCGTCATGGCGGCGGCAGGGGGCGCCGCGGTCCTCGTCGTGCTGCTCGCCGTCATCGGGTTCATGCTCGTCAAGGGGGGCGCCGATGCGCCCGAGACACCCGGGGTCGTCCCGCAGGCTCCGAAGGCCGCGACGGGCGGCGAGGGCGGGCTGGTGCTGGACCCCTTTATGGTCTTCTACGAGACCAAGACGCCGAGAAAATCCGGCATCCTCATCGCCCAGGTGAGCCTGAAGGTGGACCCGGAGGTAATGCCTTCCATCGAGAGCAGGCTCTACGACATCAGGCACATCATCTTCCGGAGGCTGAGCGCCGCGGCGAGCGTGTATTCCCAGACCGAGATCACGCTGATGCTCTCGGATGATCTCATGGATTACCCGATACAGGAAGTGGCGTTCGTCCAGTACAACGCCAGGTAGCCTGAGGATTGAAGGAGAAGGGGCCCTGCAGCCCCCGAGTGACAGAGGGCAGTATGGATTATACCGAGATCGATGCACTGATGGCCTCACAGGAGTCCGCGGACCGCCGCATGGCGGCGACCATGCTGGGCGAGTCCGGGGAAGAGGGCGCCGTCGAGCGCCTGGTGAGGCTCCTGAAGGATTCCAACAGCGGTGTTCGGGACGCCGCCCAGAGCTCGCTCATGTTCACGGGCGGGAAGAGGGCCGTGGAGCTCGTTGCGCCCCTGGTGGCCCAGATCGATCCGGGGCTGCGCAACGCGGCCATCGATATCCTCCGCAAGATCGGGGATGACGGCATCGACGTCCTGCACCGGCTTGCCGCTGACAAAAACGACGACATCAGGCTCTTCGTGCTGGACATCCTCGGCACCATCGGCAATCCGGAGAGCGTGGACGTGCTCATCGGGGGCCTCCGTGACGCGGACGCCAACGTGCGCAACGCGGCCGTCGTCTCGCTCGGTCTCCTGGGCGATCCCAAGGCCTTCGAGCACCTCAAGGGGCTCATCGATGACGAGGAGTGGATCCGCTTCAGCGCCATCGAGGCCATGTCGCACCTCCCCCACGAAGCCCTGCCGGCGTTCCTGCTGGAACAGCTCGGAAAGTGGGGACACGACGAGCTCACGGTCTCGGCCCTGCTGGAGACCATCGGGAAGATCAGGGCGAAGCAGTGCGTGGAACCGCTGGTCGCCATGCTGGAGAACGCCAACGCCTACGTGGAGACCGAGATCGTCAAGGCGCTGCTCAAGATCCTGTCCCCCGAGGAGATCCACGGCCTCCCCGGGAAGCAGTCCCACGCCATCAAGGCCGTCATCGACATGCACCTGGCGGAGGCCGATGATGAGCTGCTCGGCGAGATGCTCTCCACCCTGTCCCGCATCGGTGATGCGGCCAGCGTGCAGGCACTGGTGGACCTCGCACGGGCCACCGATCCCGATACCCAGGCCGAGCGGCTCGCCGCAGTGACGGACGCCCTGTGCTCCCTGGGGGATACCTCCGCCATGGTGAAGCTGCTGGACGGCGAGGACAAGCTCAAGATCCTCGCCGCAGACGTGCTGGGCAGGATCGGCTCCCACGGCGAGGCGGGGAGCATATGCCAGATGATCCATTCCTCCCAGGGGTACGTGAAGAGGGCCCTGGCCGACGCGCTCGCCGCCATCGGCGGGGCATCCCTGCGCGGGGAGTTCCACCGGCTCCTGAAGGACACCGACGGCCATGTGATCTCCGCGGCAATGCAGGCGCTGGCAAAGATCGGCGATCCCGAGGACCTCGAGGTGATCGAGCCGTTCCTGAGCCACCGGTACCCCGACGTGCGCGAGGCGGCGCTGGCCAGCGTCATCCGCATCGGGACCGAGCGCGGCCAGGAGGTCTTCGTGCGCATGCTCGACAATGCCGACCCCGCTGTGATGACCGCGGCCCTGAACGGGCTGGACCGCATGGGGAGCCCCCGCCTCGGCGAGATGGCCCTCAGGCTCCTGAAGGATCCCCACTGGGAGGTCAGGGCCGCCGCGCTGGCCGTCATCCGGGACAGGGACCTCGACATCCCCCCGGACACGGTCAGGGACCTCCTTGCCGACGAGCACGAGCAGATCAGGTTCGCCGCCATCGACCTCGTGGGGCTCAAGAGGCTGTATGATCTCAGGCCCGTCCTCGAAGACGCCGTCGCCGGGGACAACATGTGGGCCGCGTCCCATGCCATCGAGGCCCTGGGAATGTTCCGGGACCAGGAGGCGAAACAGCGGCTGCTGGGGATCATCGCCTCCGGGTCGGACTTCCTGCGGATCTCGGCCATCAGGACGCTGGGCGGCTGGGAAAACGAGGCCCTTGCCGCCGAGCTGGAGCCGTACCAGGACGACGCCAACCCCGACGTGGCGCGCGCCGCCATTGACGCCATCGACAGGCTCCAGGGGGTGAGCTTCTAGCGATGAAGGACCAGGTGCTCGAGCGCATACGCAACATCGACGACCTCCCCACCATACCGTCGGTGGCCCTGGAGGTCCTGAGCCTGGCCCACCAGGCGGACGTGTCCATCCAGAGCATCGCCGAGTGCATCCACCGGGACCCGCCGCTGGCGGCGAAGGTCCTCAGGATGGCCAACTCGGTCTTCTACCGCAGGGGCGACCGGAAGGTGGACACCCTGCACCACGCCATCATCTTCCTCGGACTGGCGGAGATCATCAACATCACCACCTCGCTCTCGGTCTTCTCGGCCCTCACGTCGCGCAAGGCCCAGGAGGTGTCCGTGCGGGAGAGCTTCTGGGACCACAGCGTGGCCACCGGCCTCATTGCACGCCACATCGACCGCAGGCTCGGCATGCGCAGCATGGGCAGGGAGTTCGTGGCAGGGCTCCTGCACGACATCGGAAAGATCATCCTGGACCAGTTCTTCCACAAGGAGTTCATGGCCGCCTACAACCTGTCCATCGAGCAGGACAGGCCCATGTACGAGACCGAGATGGAGACCTGCGGGACCAACCACATGGAGGTGGGGTTCTTCATCGCCCAGAAGTGGAACCTGCCGGCGTACCTCTCCGACGTGATCCTCTGGCACCACCAGCCCTCCCAGGCGACGCACCGGGACATGGCCGCCCTGGTCTCCATGGCGAACCTCCTGGCCAAGGCGTCCCAGCTCTCGTGCGGCGGCGACCGGATGTCGTTCATCCTCACCGACCAGGAGGCCTGGAAGGTCCTCGGGGAGCGGGGGTATGCCATGGACTCGCTGGACATGGAGAGGATCACCTTCGAGATGGAAGCAATCGGCGACCAGGTGAAGCATTACATCGACACGGTCATGGAGCCCTCGTCGCAGGAGCCTGCCCATGGATGAGAGCATGACCGGGACCGGCCGGACCATGACCGACGAGACCTTCATCCTGCTGCGCGACTTCGTCTACGAGCAGTCCGGGATCTACTTCGCGGACAACAAGAAGTCCCAGCTGGAAGCGCGCCTCGGGCTCCGGCTCAAGGCCAACAACCTGGCCGACTACGACAAGTACTACTACCTGCTCAAGTACGACCCGAATTCGTCCCGGGAGCTCAGGGCACTGTTCGACTCGGTGACCACCAACGAGACGAGCTTCTTCAGGAGCCCGCCGCAGATCCAGGCGTTCCAGGAGAAGGTGGTGCCCGAGATCATCTCCCGCAAGGAGAAGCAGGGGGAGAGGCAGATCAGGCTGTGGTCCGCGGGGTGCTCCACGGGCGAGGAGCCCTACACCATGGGGATCGTCCTGAAGCAGATCCTGAAGGACGGCGTCGCGAACTGGGACGTGAAGATCATCGCAAGCGACATCAGCGAGAAGGCGCTGCGCTCGGCAAAGGCCGCCGTGTACAGCGACTACGCGCTCCGGTCGGTGCCGCCCGAGATCAAGCGGGCCTTCTTCGTACCCGACGGGAGCTCGTACCGCATCGTCGACGACGTGCGCGCCCTGGTGGACCTGCAGTACCTCAACCTCAACGATGCGCGGCGGGTCCAGGTCATGAAGGGGTTCGACGTCATCTTCTGCCGGAACGTGCTCATCTATTTCGACGACGAGGCCAAGAAGCGATTTGTGGCGCAGCTCTACGACTGCCTCAACCACGGCGGCTACCTGTTCATCGGCCACTCCGAGTCGCTGCACAACATATCACGGGCCTTCAAGCTCGTACACTTCCCGGGTGCACTGGGATACAAGAAGGAATAGGCGGGGCATGCCATGGACACGATCCTGATCGTCGACGATTCGAGTACGGTGAGGAAGTTTCTCACCGCAACGCTCAAGACCAGGAACTACAGGTGCGTCGAGGCCTCGGACGGGTTCGACGCCCTGGAGAAGCTGGCCCAGAACCCGGACATCAAGCTCGTCATCTCGGACCTGAACATGCCCAACATGGACGGCATCGAGTTCATCGGCACCGTGAGGAAGGACCCGGTGTACAAGGACCTGCCCATCATCATGCTCACCACGGACTCCACGCCGGAGAACCGCAAGCTCGCCTTCGACGCGGGCGCCAACCTCTACCTGGTCAAGCCGTCGCCGGCCCACATCATCCTCTTCAAGGTGCAGAGCCTCCTGGAGGCGGACAGGTAGGGCGGTGCATGCAGGTGCGACAAAGCAGATCGGAAGAGCGTCGTGTAGGGAAAGAGTGTAGGATAGGGTGGGGG
>CAZNGL010000115.1:0-9654 GCA_964572405.1 uncultured Bacteriovoracaceae bacterium | reverse complement strand
CCGTACACGCTCCCCACACGGCCGCCGCCGTCGGAGAGCATGGCAAAGGGCACGCCCCCCTTGACCATCTTGGAGAGCTCGTGGTCGTTCCACATCTTGTGCACGAACACGCTGTCCACGCTCACGGAGAAGACCTCCACCCCGAGCTTCTTGAACTCCGGATATCTCTCGGCAACTGCCGAGACCTCGGTCGCTCAGACAAAGGTGAAGTCACCCGGGTAGAAGCAGAGCACCACCCACTTGCCGAGATAGTCCGAGAGCTTCACCTGCACGAACTTGCCCTTGAGGAACGCCGGGGCCGTGAAATCCGGGGCCTTGGCCCCCACCTTGATCATGACCTTCTCCTCCTTTTTTTCACCCTCCTGAACGGGAGGTGCTGCCGCGGGCTTCTCTCCCACGGGTCCGCCAGTGGGCCGGGCACACCCTGCCTTGATCTCTTCAGGCATACAAGACCTCCTTTCCCTTGCATCCATGAGCGTGAATACGGCGTTGAGTGCCGCACAGCGCCGTCTTCACGATTCATCCTATGAATAAGTATAGCCCTGCCATGCCTAAAATCAATACCTGCGGGATGGTTGATTCTTGAACGAATCCGTTCGAATGAATCAGCCTGATGCGCGAGAAAGGAGGGACCCATGGCGAAGTCGGCAAGAAGACCGATCTCTCCATACGCTTCTCCTCCTGCCGTTTCTGATGTACTTCGAATACCTCTCGCCTTCCCTGTTGTCCCGCCTTTCACCTTCTACTTCATGAGCAGGAGGCTCAACGCCATCACCACCATGCCCGCGGCGAGGCCGAGAAGGCTGTCGTGGCCTTTCCCGTACGCCCTGCTCGTGGGGAGCAGTTCGTCGAGGCTGATATAGACCATGATGCCCGCCACGCCACCGAAGAGAATGCCCATCACCTGGGGAGGGATTGCTCCGTCAGCGCCTCCGACAAAGACCAAGAGAGTAAGGTACGCGATGACAGCGCCCACGGGCTCGGCCAATCCGCTCAGCAGGGAGTAGAAAAACGCCTTCCTGCGGTTTCCCGTGGCATAGAAGATGGGAACGGACACGCTGATCCCCTCGGGTATGTTGTGCAGGGCAATGGCCACGGCAATGGCCACCCCCAGGCCCGGGTCCTGGAGGGCGGCCAGGAAGGTGGCCAGGCCCTCGGGAAAATTGTGGATGCCTATGGCCAGGGCCGTAAACAGCCCCATCCGCATCAGTTTCCGGCCATGGGGGGTGACGTCGTGGCCGCCCCGTACCTTCGCCGGGTCCTTCAGGAGACCGGCCTGCGGCGCGGATGGGTCGTGGAGAGGCATGGTCTCGGCCTCGGAGTGCGTCTCGTGCGGGTTCTCCTCTGCCGGGATCAGGTTGTCGATCAGGCCGATGAGCAGCATCCCTGCAAAGAAGGAGGCCGCATTGATCCAGTGGCCCCAGTCGCCGTATCGTCCCGTGAGGGCCTCGACGCCCTTGACGTAGATCTCCACGAACGAGACGTAGAGCATCACGCCGGCCGAGAACCCCGTGGTCACCGAGAGGAAACGGTAGTTGGTCCTTCTGGCCATGAAGGCGATGGCGCTGCCGATGCCGGTGGCCATTCCCGCGAACACGGTCAGTCCCAGCGCTATCCAGACATCCTTCATGGTCTTACCCTCATGGTCGGATGATCAGCAGCTTCACCCTGTTTCACCACACCATTACCCGTTCCATGACCCACGCGACGGATCGTCGCCCAAGCATATTCATACCACAAGACATGCACGGAGTTCACCATTGCCGAGGAATTCTGTCACAACCCATGAACTCGTGTGTATAATGACTGCATGATACGCATGAAAGGGAACGCCATGCCCAATCCCTTCAGGGAAGACGCGGCCATGGAGGATGGCGACCGTGCCCTGGTGAGCGCCGCCCTGGACGGGGACAGGGAATCCCTGGAAAGACTGGTCATCAACCACCAGGCATGGATCTACAACCTCGCCTTCAAGATGATCATGGACCATGACGACGCCAATGACATCACCCAGGAGATCATCATCAAGATCATCACGAACCTCGGCACGTACGACCCGGAAAAGGCAGCGTTCAGGACATGGGTGTATCGCATCGTGGTGAACCACGTGCTGAACATGAAGCGAAGGAAGTTCGAAACGAGAATACACGATTTCGATGCCTACGTGTCCATCATAGAGCGGCTTCCCGACGACACCACCTATGCGCAACCCGACGCGGCGGTGCTGGCCCAGGAGGTGAAGGTGGGCTGCATGATGGGGATGCTGCTCTGCCTGAAGCGATCCGAGCGAATGGCCTTTCTCCTGGGGGCAGTCTTTGCCGTCAGGGACACGGCGGGGAGCGAGGTCATGGGGGTATCCAGGGACAGTTTCCGGCAGATGCTCTCGCGCAGCCGGAAAAAGGTGTTCAATTACATGAACGGGATCTGCGGCCACATAAACCCCGACAACCCCTGCCGCTGTTCCCACAAGGTCAAATCCTTCCTCGCCCTTGGCATGATGGACCCTGCACGGCTCAGGTACCACCGGCCGTCGGCGCCGAAGGTGAAGGACATGATCGGTTCGCGGCTCGCGGATTTTCAGGAAACCTATTACGGTCCTTTCCTCGAACAGTTCAGGGAACAGCCCTTCTACGACCCTCCGGATGTGACATCCTGGCTGCGGGAAATACTGGAACAGAGAGAGCTCAGGGAGCTCTTCAACCTCGATGAGGAATAACGAGCACAGGAGACCAGCGGATGAACAACGGGAAACAACAGATCATGAGGTCCTTCCGCATGGAGATGGTGGGGGCCGGCCTGTACCGGAGCCTGTCGTCCCAGTACAGGAACAGCGAGCCGAGGCTGAGCGAACGGTTCTCCGCCTTTGCCGGCCATGAATACAGGCACGGCAGGATGTTCGAGAAGCACTTCCGGAAAACCTACGGCGAAACCCTGCGGGGAGAGCACTTCTGGATACTCATGGGCAGGGTCATGGCATTCATGGCACGGCCCCTGTCGCTCAGGAAAAAGATGAAAAGGCTCAGCATCATCGAATCCCAGGCAGTTGCAGACATCGAGAAGTCGCTCGCCGGATCGGGTGATACCGGCATGAACCGGATACTGAGCATCATCCTGCCTGATGAAAAGGCCCATGCGGGTCTGTATCATGAGGTCTTCCACGGTCATGAACAGCAGTCGTCGCCTCAAGGGGGAATCCAATGAAAAAGAGTACCATTGCCTTGTGTATGTTCGGTCTTGTGCTCATCACGGCCTGCGCCACGCAAACGACGAACAGACAGACCGGTGATGCCGGTGCGCAGGCACCTGATTTCACCCTCCCCGATCAGAACGGCACCCCGGTGAGCCTCAGCGGCATGCTGAAAGAGTACCGGGGGGTTGTCCTCGCCTTCTACCCGAAGGACGACAGCAGGTATTGAACGGCCGAATTTGCTGAGTTTCAGCAAACAATAGGCTCGTTCGAATCCCGGAAGGTCAAGGTCCTGGGTATAAGCGTCGATACCGCGGAGTCGCACCGGAATTTCATTGCGAAACACGTCCTCAAGGACCTCACCCTGCTCTCCGACCCGGGCGGCAAGGTCGCCAGGATGTACGGGGCATACCACTGGCTCTTCCCGGTGGCCTCGAGGAAGTACATCCTCGTTGACGGCAACCGGAGAATCGTCTTCGAAAGGAAGATGGCCGTCTTGCCGCTCGAGAACCAGGCAGAGACGCTCCTGCGGGAAATCGATGCACATGTCATCGCCAAGTGATGCCCGTCGGCACGCTGTCAGGAACAGGAGGCTTGTTCCGGCACGAACAGCTGAGGCCCTGTAAAAAACAGGGGCGGGTACTCGCATCTTAGGATTGGGAACCCGTCCCTGATGCTCTCACGTCCTGCATCATCATGCCATGTGCATGCATATCCACGATCCGTCCCATTGTATTCTCTCTCCTGAAGAGTATTCATATCTCATATTGTATTCCGAGGAGGGTGTTCATGAAGATCCTGATTTCCTATTTTTCCCGCACCGGACACACGGAAAGGCTGGCGATGGCCATCGGCGCAGAGCTGGGGTCCAGGGGACATGTCCTGGAATGGGAGGTGATCAGGCCGGCCGTGTACTATTCCTGGCTCCGCGAGGTGGCCAGGGACTTTCCCCGCTACCCGTCCATCGCCATGAGCCTGGCGAGTTCCTCCTGGAGGCGTCACCACATCGAGACCTATTGCCAGGTCGAGGAGGACATCCAGCCCCTTCAATACCCCGATGTATCAGGCTTTGACCGCATCTGCATCGGCGGGCCGAAGTGGGCGCAGATCTCGTATCCGCTCGCCCGGTATCTCCAGACGGTACGGGGCATCCGAGGCAAAAAGATTGGCTCGTTCGCCACCTTCGGCGGCCCTCCCCTGAGAACGTTCGAGATCGAATTCTACGAACGTCCCGTGGCCTGCCTGCTCGGCCGGATGGGGGCCTTGGTCGTCGCGAATCTTGGTGTTTCGAGTGCCTACCACGAGGCAAGCCTGATGCCCCTGTTCAGGCTCGTGAGCCTGCTCCGGTTCGGCAGGCCCATCGAGGAGTTCACCCTGGGAAGCGAATACGCGGCCTCTGGGATAGAGAAATTCTGCACTGACCTGACCCGGGACCTGCCCGCACAGGACGGGGAGACTGCCGGGTATAGAGGGGGGAGAAGCCATGCCCAAGTTCGGTGATACGGTACTGTTTCATGTCAACAGGTACAGCGACGAAACGAAGCGGGTGAAGAGACACATCTACGAATCGGTCCTGGGTACCGGGCGCGCCCCCGCGGTGGCCGACATCCGCACGGATCTTGGCCTGTCCGAGGAGACGGTCCGCAGGAGCCTCCATGACCTTGAGGGAGGGGTCATCATCGCCCTGCAGAACGAGCAGCACCTCCACCTCAAGGAGTTCATGGGGCAGCGGCTCCCAAAGGACTGCGTGCTGCCCGGGATGGGCGAGATCTTCTACGCCAGGCCCTTTGCCAATTTCAAGAACCACCACAGGGTCTTCGTCGGCGGCGAGCAGAAGTGGTTCGGCGAGTGCCCGGTGGAGTCCGTCACGATCTCGTACTTCTTCCCGGGCAAGGAGGTGCGCATGGAGTCCGTGTGCCACGAGACGGGTGCACCCGTGTCCATAACGGGAAAGGACGGCATGCTTCTGGATTACGAGCCCAAGAGCCTGAGAATCTACTGGGGCCGGCCCTTTGGGCAGTGGCTGACCACGCCTGGTCACGAGGGGGACTTCATCTTCCCCTGCGACATGAACTACTTCTTCAGCTCGGAGGAGGCCTTTGCCGCATGGAAAGAGAGGAACCCCCGGGAGCCCGGGCAGCTCTTCACCCCCATCCAGCTCAACCACCTGCTGCGGATCTTCAACTACGGACACGAACGCTTTGATTACCAGTACCACTTCCCGCTCTTGAGGCTGCTTGCGGCCTTGGTGACGGCAGGGCTGTTCCGGTGGCGGATGCTCGTGCCCGTGCCAAACCTCTTCTTCCTCTCCATGGCAAAGCTCATGCGGGACGCATACCGGTTCCAATACAGGCTCTTCTTCGATGTGAAGCTTTGGTGAGCCTCGATCGTACCATGCTGCGCAGGGGTGAAGGGATTCCCCTTCACCCCTGCGTTCATTGTGGTATGTGGGATTGCTCGTGGGCGAGACAGTGACTTGATTTTGCCTGCTCGATAACGTGGCAGAACTGCTTCAGCCCGAGCAGGCTGGCTACCCCGGTGACGGTTACGCCGTAAAAAAAGGTGTCCCGGCCCGCATCCAGTATCTCGTCGATGGTTCCATTCACCACCGTGCTCCCGGTGGCGAAGATCGCACCGGCCCATGCGGCGTTCTCAGAAAAACGATCCGGACCGTCGATCACGACGCCCGATCTGATCGTTCCAATGACATCAGGGTTCAGGTCGCAGACCCGCACGGTCTTGATCGCTGCCAGCTGTTCCAGAAAGCGCGGCTGCAGGCCGACGAGCAGGACATTGTCCGCACTGATGAACTGACCCCTCAAGGCACCATGCAATCGGTCTGCGCATTTCACGAGATCGTTGTCCTTGCAGTGGATCGATTCGGGAATCCTTCCCAGGTGGGCCATGATGGCGTTCAGCGATGCGATGAAAATGGCCCTTCGCGCGTTGGTTTCCAGATCCAGGGAGAGAATGTCGCGGACCTTGCCGGTGAAATTGGAGCAGGAATCCGAGAAGGCCTGCCCCTTTTTCCCCATGAATTCCGCCTCGATCATCCTCTCCTTGCCCAGCTGGATGGGATAGTCGTCGTGAAGCGGGTTGCCGATGGCCTCTTCGGGTGTCAGGGCCTTGCAGGTGATGGTTATCTCCTCGTTCCTGATGGTCGGGGTGTCGATGAGCTCCATGAGCAGTTTCCTGGCCTGTTCAAGAATCATGTAAGATCTCCTCTCATCTCCCATGCGTCTGAGGATCAGCGTCTGTCGGAACTCCGATTGTAACCGTATTTCTTTATAATCCTCTCCCCCTCCAGCGAAACGAGAAAAGCGGCGAAATGACGGGCACGATCAATGTCTTTGGCGTTCTTCAATACACATGCCGAATGAATAACGGCAGGGACCCCTTTCATTTCATAGTAGCATCCCGTCTTCCCCTTTTCTGTGCGGGCATGCGCGAGAGAACAGAACGCGGCGTCCACAGCGCCTTCCGTGGCATACTGAAACACTTGGGACAGGTCCGGCGCATAGATGAGTCTCGGGGAAACGGAGTCCCAGAGGCCGGCATCCTTGAGGGCTCCTTGTGCCCTCAATCCATACACGGCTGTTTCGGGATTGGGTATGGCAATTCTCCCTACATCCTTTCGTGCAAGCGCCGAACGCCAGCCTTCGGAACCGCAGAACTTCCTGTCTGAAAACCAGAGGATAACCTCCCCTGTCGCATAGGTGAAGGGTTTTTCCGAAATAGCCCTCGAGTGGAGAAGGTCGGGTCTCTCCTTGTCGGCGGAGAGGAATATGTCGTGCGGGGCGCCGTTGATGATCTGACCATAGAGCCTGCCTGCCGAGGAGAAGGTGGCCTGAACCTTCACGCCGGTCTTCTTCTGGTAGACCGCAGCGATCTCTTCGAACGGCAGCATGAACCCGGCGACAACCGCTGCGTTCAGCTTGTTGTCCGCAGCGGCCCACCTTGGCACGAAGAGCGTAACTGCTGCAATTACCAGAACCAATACAACCGCACTCCTCCATTTTGCTCGTTCCATAGAGAACCGACCTTCGCTTTCCAGGAATGCGAAGTTGTAATGCAATCTACTGACAAATGCTTGTTACTTCAAGGCTACTTGCGTGTCTGTCGCAACTTTCTGCCGGTCTTTCATCACGCGGAAACATGGACATGACCTTCTTGCCTTGCGTGCAACACCATTCCGGCCGGATGATTTCTCCTTTCATCCCGGACATGGCTGTGGCAGAATATCCTAATGGAAGGACCGGGACTCGTTCTGCGAAGGGAGCTGTTATGCATGCCCTCAAGGCTGAAACGGTAATCGTGGGCACCGGCCCGGGAGGCGCCACCATCGCACGGGAGTTCGCCAGGGCAGGGGAAGATGTCCTCGTCCTCGAGAAGGGCAGGGACCACCAGCTTCCAGTCGGGAGCATACTTGCCTACGCCACCATGTATGACATCAAGAGATCCAAGGAGGGGATAATCGTCCGCAGGGGCATCACAACCGGCGGGTCCACCATGATCTATTCGGGCAATTCCTACGATCCCCCCGCCTTTCTGAAGGATGAGCTGGGCATCGATTTGTCCGCCGAGGTGGAGGAGACAAAAGAGGAACTCGACATCCGGCCCATCCCGGACTCTTCTTACAGGAACTGGCCGGGCACCGCCAGGATCGTGGCGGCTGCGGCCGAACTGGGGTACGCCATGAAGCCGCAGGAGCGGTTCATCGACCCCGGCCTGTGCGACCCATCGTGCGACCGCTGCCTGTTCGGCTGCAGGAGGGGGGCCAAGTGGACGGCCCGGGACTACCTCTACGAGGCCATGGCACTGGGTGCCCGGGTCATGACTCGCTGCGACGTGCGCAAGGTCATACGCTCGGGCAATGCCGCTGCAGGTGTTTATGCAAGGACGCCCGAAGGATCCCTGGTGGTGGAGGCCGGCCGGGTCATCCTGGCCGCGGGCGGTCTGGGCACACCCCTCATCCTCCAGGCATCCGGGATCAGCAGTGCCGGGACAAACTTCTTCACCGACCCCATGTCGGTCATGGTGGGGCTCTCGTCGGATGGCGCGGGCACCTGGCACGAGATCACCTACACCTTTGCGGACGAGTCCCACGTGGGTGAGTTCGTGATGGGCAACGTGGGCGCGGTGAACGCCTTCATGGCCCAGATCGCGGCCCTGCACCTCCCCTACGCCTGGAGGGTCGCCCAGCTGAGAGGCCTGGTGGGCATGTTCGTCAAGCTCTGCGACGAGCCCTCGGGAAGGATAGAACCCGACGGCACCCTGCACAAGGCCCTCACCGAGAAGGATGAAAAGACCATGGCCAAAGGCGTGGAGGTGGCAAAGGCAATCATGACCCGGGCCGGGGTGATCCCCTCCACCATCTCGGTGGCCAAGGGAATCGGCGGCCACCCGGGCGGCACTGCGGCCATCGGCTCGGTGGTGGATACGAATCTCATGACGGACGTGAAGAACCTCTACGTGTGCGATAACAGCGTCATGCCGCGCTCCGGCGGTATCCCCCCGGTGCTGACGATCATCGCCCTGGGCAAGAAGTTCGCCCGGTCGCTCATCGGGAAAGGGAACCGGACAGGAAAGGCACGGAAGAAAATAAATGACTGACATGGAAGAATACCTCAGACCCACGGACACCATCGACTGCGACCACGCCACCATCAGGGCAAAGGCCAGCGAGCTCACCGAGGGATGCACATCCCCACGGGAAAAGGCGCTCAGGCTCTTTCGCTATGTGCGCGACGAGATCCCCTACAGCCTCTACATGATCTCGGTCTTCAAGGAGGACTTCACGGCCTCTCGCATCCTGGCGTGGGGGAAGGGATACTGCGTCCAGAAGGCGGTGCTGCTCGCCGCCCTGGCCCGCGCTTCAGGCATACCCGCACGCCTTGCTTTTGCCCGCATCCGCAACCACAAGGTACCTACTAAGATCGTGGCGCTGACCGGGACCAACATCTTCCCCCGCCACGGCTATACCCAGTTCTTCCTGGACGAAACCTGGGTGAGCGTGGCCCCGACCTTTGACAGCACCCTGTGCGCAAAGATCGGTGTGCCTGTGGTTGAATGGGACGGACAGACAGATGCCACCCTACCCCCTGAGGATCTCCAGGGAGGGAAGTACATCGAGTACGTCGAGAAGTTCGGTTTCTATGCCGACCTGCCCGTTGACTGGATCGTGGCGGAGACGTCGAAGAACGTGGGGAAGGACAAGAGGCCCTGGGTATCGAAAGACGACATGCCCAAGGGCCTCTGACAGCGACTGGAAACGCGGTTTTTATTACACCGAAAAGGTCAGCCTGGTCCCGGACATGTTCAGGATGAACTGCCCCGGCATCTCCTTCTCGATGTGCATGATGGCCTTGCGTCCCGTACAGTGCGTGGGCACGACATAGAGCGGGTTCATGGCCTTGAGCTCGTTCGTGGTCCGCTCGATGATGGGCTCGAAGAAGGGGCCGCTCAGG
>CAZNGL010000114.1:0-9730 GCA_964572405.1 uncultured Bacteriovoracaceae bacterium | reverse complement strand
CCGCCCCAGGACGTGATCACCAAGGACAACGTCACGGTCAAGGTGAATGCGGTGGTGTATTTCAGGGTCATCAACCCGCTGAAAGCCATCATCGAGGTGGAGAACTACCTCTATGCCACGAGCCAGCTCAGCCAGACCACGCTCCGGTCGGTGTGCGGGCAGGCCGAGCTGGACGAGCTCCTCTCCAAGCGCGATGAGGTGAGCGCACACATCCAGGGCATCCTGGACCGGCAGACCGACCCGTGGGGGATCAAGGTTTCGGCAGTGGAGCTCAAGCACATCGACCTGCCCGAGGAGATGCAGCGGGCCATGGCGAAGCAGGCCGAGGCCGAGCGTGAGCGCCGCGCCAAGGTCATCAACTCCGAGGGCGAGTTCCAGGCCGCACAGAAGCTCTACGAGGCCGCAGTGGTGATCGCACAGGAGCCCATCGCGGTGCAGCTCAGGTTCCTGCAGACCATCCGCGAGATATCCTCGGAGGGATCCACGAACACCATCATCCCGCTGCCCATTGACCTCCTGGCGCCCCTCATCAAGAGATGAGGCCGCCTCAAGGACCATATGGGCGTCATCACCAGCAGGCACAACCCCCTGTACAGGGCCCTCCTGGAACTCCGGAAGGACAGGGGTGTCATGATGCTGGAAGGCAGGCGCCTTGTGGCCGACGCGCTGTCCAGGGGGTGTACCCCGAAGATGGCGGCCGTGACCCGGGACTTCCTCAACGATCCCGATGTATCCGTCCAACCGGACATGGTGCTGTCCGATCCCCTCTTCGGCACCGTCGCCCAGACAGAAACCCCCCAGGGTATCCTGGCCTTCTTCGAGGTGCCGTGGGCGGATATCGAGGGGGTGGCGGAGATGGAGCGGGTGGTCATCCTGGACCGCCTGCAGGACCCGGGCAACGTGGGCACCATCGTGCGCACCGCAGAGGCCTTCGGCTTCGGCGGTATGGTCGTCCTGGAGGGGACCGCGAGCCCCTTTTCGGCAAAGGCGGTGAGGGCGTCCATGGGGTCCTGTTTGGGCATCCGCATAAGCCGGGGCACGCCCGCCGACCTGATGCGGCTGCCTCACCGGCTGCTGGCCCTGAGCACCCAGGGGAGCGCGAGACTCGCCCCTTCCCTGTTCCGGGGGAAGACCGCGGTCTGCCTGGGTCAGGAGGCCTCGGGCATCCGGAAGGAGATCCTCGCCCTGTGCCATGACACCGTGGCCATCCCCATGACCGGCAGGACCGAGTCGCTGAACGTGGCAGTTGCCGCGGGCATCGTCATGGCATGCGCCGCCGGGGTCGGTGCTGCGGACTGAGCATGCCCCTGCAGCATGAGCCGGGCGGGATCACGGGGTTCTGCGCAGCACGTTCGTGAGCATGATCACCACGTTGGTGCTGGCCCGGGCCCGGCCCCGTTTGCGGTCGATGATGGATCCCGGCCTGAGGTAGCGCTTGGTCTTGAGGCACAGGTTGTCGTAGTCCACCTCCACGATGCCGTGCTTGAGCACCGCCACGCTGCCTCTGGGGTGGACCGGGATGTCCTGGCCCTTGGCATAGCGCAGGGTGGCGATGATCTCTGGCGCTGTTGCCGAGGGATCTGCCTCCTCGAGGTCTTCGGTGATTTTCTTCATGATGCGCTCGCTGTAGACGCTTTCCAGGACCTGTCGCAGGCAGAGGTGCCGTTCCTGCAGCTCCTGCAGGGGCCCCGGGGGGATCCTGAGCAGGACGCAGTCCTCCATGGTCTTCACCGTTGCGGTCCGCACGCCCCGGGAGAAGAAGCCGATCTCTCCGAACACGTCGCCGGCCTTGAGCACCGCAAGCCTCCTGGAATCCCTGAGGATCTCGCACGATCCGGCAACGATGACGAAGACATCGCCCCCTGCATCGAAACGCCTCAGCACGGTCCTGCCCCTGGCCACCTGAACCGTGTCCGTGACCTCGAGGAGGTCCACGAAGGCGTCATCGTCCAGGGCACGGAAGAATCCCAGCTCCTCCCTGTGGAGGGATGCGGCCGTGTGTTCCAGTTCGGTGCGGGCGTCGCCCTCGAGCCCTGCTGCCCGACAGGTGCGGATGATGAGCGCGCTGACCTTGGGCGACGGCCCAAGCACTGTCTTTGCCTTCCTTGAAACGGCGATGGCCTTTAAGAACAGCTTTCTCCGGAGATATTCGCCGATGCATGCATCGAAGAGGGCAAGGGCCCTTCCGGAGTCCCTGGCCGCGGCGGCCTGCTCCGCCCTGGCCAGCAGGTCGCGCACCCCGGACGATCCACGTGTAGTGGTGTTCATGATTCCTCCTTTCTCCATTTCAGTACATATCCAACAGGAGGACCCGGACGAGGTGGGGAAAGTCTGGATGAGAGGGATCCGTTTTTCAGCTATACACGCCTTTGACGAATTCGGCTATAGCGGAGCTCGCCTTCCCGTTGCCGAACGGGTTTTCTTCGAGGATGACGCGTCTGCCCATCATGGCCTGGGCCGTATCATAGAGGGCCTCCGGTTCCGCCGCGGCCAGGCGGTTGGCCCCGGCATGCACCGTTTCCGGCCATTCGGTGACAGTGCGCACCGTGACACACGGGGAACCCAGCAGGAAGGCCTCCTTCTGGACGCCGCCCGAATCAGTGATCACCAAAGACGCGTCCCTTATCATGGCGAGCATGGTGAGGTAGCTCACCGGCTCGATGACGCGGATGCCGGGATGCGGGGCATCCAGGATTTCTCCGAAAGCGGCCCGGGTCCGCGGATGGGCCGGGAAGAGCAGGGGCATCTGCAGGGCAATGCGCCTGAGCCCCTCCCAGATGGCGAGAAATCTCTCCTTGGCGTCGGTGTTCTCCGCCCGGTGAATGGTCACGAGGCCGAAGGGGGTGGGGTACGGGTGCGTGAGGTCTTCCGGCCTGGTCTGGAGGATCGCGTCATACATGACGTCGCCGGTGAGCATGCCCGTGATCCCCTCGTGCTGCAGGAGCGTCACCGCGTTGGCGGTGGGGCAGAAGTGGTGGTCACTCACGTGGTCCGCCACCAGGCGGTTGATCTCCTCGGGCATGCTCTTCTCGAAGCTCCTCACGCCGGCCTCCACATGGCCCACCGGCACCTTGAGCTTTGCCGCGCTCAGGGCGCCCGCCAGGGTGGAGTTCGTGTCGCCGTACACCAGGACGCAGGAGGGTTTCTCGGTCACCAGGACGGTTTCGATGCCTTCGAGCATGCGGGCGGTCTGCCGGGCGTGGCTCGCTGATCCGATGCCCAGGTGGAAGTCGGGGTCGGCGAGCCCCAGGGAGGAGAAGTGGAGGTCCGACATGGTGTAGTCGTAGTGCTGCCCCGTGTGCAGGACCTTGTACGGGATGGACAGGTCACGGAAGGCCCGCACCACCGGGGCGAGCTTGATGAACTGGGGCCGAGCCCCCACGATGTGCAGGATGATGGCCTCTCCTCCTCACGTGCATGAGGCCGCGTACGCAGCAACGTACAGGCCTACATCTTGACCACAATGCAGGTGCGCCCGAGCTTGTCGGAGAGCTTGGCACACTGCTTGTCAGCCGCCTCCCTGGTGGTGAACGATCCCCACCGGACACAGCTCAGCTTCCCGTCGATGTCGATGCGGAAGCTCACCTTTGCGCGATCCTTCATGTCGCGGGCGAACTCCCTGGCCTGGTCCCTTGACCTGAAGGCCCCGATCTGGACGCTGTAGTGTTCTTCCGGGGAGTCATGGCTCCCCTTGGGGGCCAGGATGTCATAGAAGGTGTAGTCGAAGCCGCCCACATCGCTCGAAACGCGCTCCGGCTGTTCTGCAGGGGCTTCGACCTCTGCATTGTCCCGGGGGGAAACGATGCCGTCCCAGGTCTTCTGGATGGGATCCAGGGACAGGTCGGAGCGGTTGCCCAGGTAGGAGAACAGCAGGCTGGCGCCGGTTAGCAGGCCCAGGGACAGGAAGAGCAGTGCCACGTTCTTCACCGTGGAAGACTGCTTGTGCGCTGTGCCTCGACGCTTCTTCCTCTTGGCCTTTTCCCTCATATCCGCCTACATGCTCTCCGGGGCTTCTATACCCATGATGGCCAGCGCGTTTGCGATGACCTGCCGCGTCGCGCTCACGAGGACGAGCCTCGCGGCGGTCTGAGCCGGATCATCGGATATCACACGGTTCCTATTATAGAACCGGTGGAATGCCGTTGCAACATCCAAGAGGTAGAAGGCGATCCGGTGGGGTTCGAGGTCCGAGGCCGAGGAAACCACGATGTCCGGGAATCCGGCCAGGATCCGGATGAGGTCGAGGTCGTCCCCCGAGGCGAGCAGGTGCAGGTTCGTGCCGTCCAGGGTCGGGGAGAGCCCCGCCTCTGATGCGTTCTTCAGGATGGAGCAGATCCGGGCATGGGCGTACTGGATGTAGAACACCGGGTTCTCGTCGCTCTTCTTCTTCGCCAGGTCCAGGTCGAACACGAGCTGGGCGTCGCACCTTCGCATCATGAAGAAGTAACGGGCCACGTCCTTGCCCACCTCGTCGATGATCTCCCTCAGGGTGACGAATTCGCCGGCGCGGGTGGACATCTGGACCGGCCTGCCGTCGCGGATGAGGGACACGAGCTGGATGAGCAGGGCGTGGAAGCAGTCCGGGCCCGCACCAAGGGCGGCTATGGCCGCCTTCATGCGGGGCACGTATCCGTGGTGGTCAGCGCCCCAGATGTCGATGATCCACTCGAAGCCCCTGTCCAGCTTGTCCTTGTGGTAGGCGATGTCCGGGGCGAAGTAGGTGAGCGATCCGTCCTGCTTCCTGAGCACCCGGTCCTTCTCGTCGCCGAAGGTTGATGTCCTGAACCACAGGGCGCCGTCGTCCTCGTAGCTGAGGCCCGTTGTCTTCAGGTATTCCAGGGAGTCCTGGACCTTGTGGTCGCGGTAGAGGCTCGATTCGCTGAACCATCGGTCGAAGCGGACGTTGAAGCCCTCCAGGTCTTCGCGGATCCCCTGCATGATGGCCTTGGCCGCGAACTCCCTGCATACGGCAACGGCCTCTTCCTGTCCCATCTGCAGGAGCCCTTTCCCGTGTATCCTTGCCATGTCAGCCGCGATATCCCGGATGTAGTCGCCCTTGTATCCTGTCTCTGGAAAGGACTCGCTCTCGCCGTGGAGCTCCCTGTACCGGGCGAGCACGGACAGGCCAAGGTTGTTCATCTGGTTGCCGATGTCGTTGATGTAGTATTCCGCCTGCACGTCGAACCCCGCAGCGGCCAGGATGCGCACCAGGGTGTCCCCCACGGCGGCTCCTCTCCCATGGCCGATGTGCAGGGGGCCGGTGGGGTTTGCGCTCACGAACTCCACCAGAACCTTCCTGCCCGCCCCGAAGGCGGATTTCCCGAAATCTCCGCCCCTGGCCATGATTTCCCGGAGGACCTCCGACCAGAGGAAGGGGTGCAGGGAGAGGTTGATGAAGCCGGGACCCGCCACCTCAACCTTCTGCAGCATGTCTGTGCTGTCCATGAGGGCCTTCTGCAGGGCCTGGGCCACCTCCCGGGGGGGCTTCCTGGCCTGCTTGGCCACCATCATGGCGATGTTCGTCGCGAAGTCACCGAACTCCTTGCTCGGCGGGATGGTCACGCTCGCGGTGCCGGGATCGAACTCGGGCAGGACGCCTTCGGCGATGAGTCGGGAGAGAGCGGTTCTGAGCAGCGATTCAACCTGGTCCTTCATGGGATGCCCCTTTTCCTGTCTCAACGGCGCCGCCCCTGACGGACGGCTCAGGTGCCTCTTTAATATCAAAACGGCCGGTTGTCCAGCGAGGAAAATATCGACACCGGACCCGGGGCGGCATCCCGGAGGCCCATCTCCTGTGGATTGGCGTACAGAGGCTTGTGGGGCGCATCAAAAGGATCTACCGGGTGCGTCCTCAGGCGGGGGAAGGTTGAATATTGACATCGGGGGGGAGAGATTCTATAAGAGCTCTGTTAGCAGATCAGGTAGACGAGTGCTAAGGGACAATGCCATGTCCGAGCTAACCGATCGAGATAAGAGCATTTTAAATGCCATCATCCGTGAATACGTTGAGACCGGTGAGCCGGTGGGCTCCCGTATCATCTCCCGGAAGTACCTCTACACCCTCTCCCCGGCGACGGTCCGCAACGTCATGGCGGACCTCGAGGAAATGGGGCTGCTCTATCAGCCCCACGTCTCCGCCGGCAGGATACCCACCCCCGAGGGGTTCCGGCGCTACCTTGGCGAGATGGAGGTCAAGGCCCTGCCCAAGGTGGAGAAGACCATGATCTCCCGCCAGATGTCCCACGGCACGGGAGATGTTCACGACACCCTGCGGAAGGCCTCCCTGCTCCTCTCGAAGATCTCCCAGAACGCGTCCATCATCATCCTGCCGCGGATCGACCCATTCTTCTTCAAGCGGATCGATTTCGTGAGGCTCGATGACACCCGCATCATGGTGGTGCTGGTGAGCCGGGCCGGCATAGTCTACAACAACATCGTTTCCGGCGAGGACCTCCCCCAGAACAAGCTCGACCAGTATGCGAACTATCTGAACGAGCGGTATGCAGACCTCACCATCCATGAGATGCGCGACTGCCTCCTCAGGGAGATGTCCACCGAGAAGGCGCGGTTCGATTCCCTGGTGGGGCAGGCCCTCGACCTCGGCATGACGGCGCTGAACGCGGTACAGGACATGTCGGACATCGTCATCCAGGGCAAGGAGACGGTCTTCAACAAGCCCGATGTCGCCGACCTCGACAGACTGCGGGACATCGTGAACGCCTTCGAGGACAAGGGCAGGATCATCCGGATCCTCACCCGGGTCCTCGAGATGCCGGGGGTATCGGTGCTGCTCGGAGAGGAGATGGAGCACATCGGCATGGACAATTTCAGCATGGTGGCGAGCGGCTACTGCCGCCGCAACGTACCGGTGGGATCGCTCGGGGTGATCGGGCCCATCCGCATGGACTACTCGAGGGTGATTCCCCTGGTGGGGTACATGGCGCGCATTCTGAGCGAGTTCCTGGAGGATATGTGAGATGCCTGACGATACGAACAGCAAAAATGATGAGATGACCCGCGATGTGGTGGATGAGGTGCACGGGGAAGGGACGGAATCCGTCGTCTCCCCCGAGCAGGGCTCGTCCGCACCGGAGCCCGGCGTGGACGAGCTCAAGGCCCAGGTCGAGGATCTCAGGGACAGGTACCTGCGGGCCCTTGCAGAGATGGACAACATGAAGAAACGCCAGCAGCGGCAGCACGCCGACATCATCAAGTACGGCAAGGAGGCGGTGCTGCGGGACTTCCTCCTGGTCTACGATTCCCTCGAGAAGTCCATCATGTCGGCCCAGGAACTCTATCCTGACGATGAACCCTTCATCACGGGGCTCCAGATGATCGAGCGGCTGCTCCTGGAGACCTTGAAAAAGCACGGGGTCGAACCTATACAAGCATCGAATATACCGTTCGATCCGAATATTCATGACGCCATGATGCAGGTGACCCGCCCGGATCTCGAGCCGGGCATGGTGGCGGACGAGATCGAGAAGGGATTCCTGTTGAACGACAGGGTATTGCGGCCTGCGAAGGTCACCGTTGCCGCGTAAGAGGAGAAAAGAAAAGGGAGGAATGTACACATGGGAAAGATACTAGGAATTGACCTGGGCACCACCAATTCCTGCATGGCCATCATGGAGGCGGGTGAACCGAAGGTCATCCCCAACGCGGAAGGTGCTCGGACCACCCCGTCGGTGGTGGCGTTCACTGCCAGCGGGGAACGGCTCGTCGGGCAGGTCGCAAGGCGTCAGGCCATCACCAACTCCGAGAAGACCCTGTATGCCATCAAGCGCCTCATCGGCCGCAAGTTCGAGGACAACGAGGTCCAGAAGGACATCAAGGTGATGCCGTTCAAGATCGTCAAGGCCGACAACGCCGATGCCGCCATCCAGATCGAGGAGAGGCGCTATGCGCCGCCGGAGATCTCGGCCATGGTGCTGCAGAAGCTCAAGATGGACGCCGAGGCGTACCTGGGAGAGAAGATCGACGAGGCTGTCATCACGGTGCCCGCCTACTTCAACGACTCCCAGCGGCAGGCCACCAAGGATGCCGGCAAGATCGCCGGGTTCGAGGTGAAGCGCATCATCAACGAACCCACCGCCGCCGCGCTCGCCTACGGGCTTGACCGCAAGAAGGAGGAAAAGGTTGCGGTGTTCGACCTGGGTGGCGGCACCTTCGACATCTCCATCCTGGAGATCGGCGACGGCGTGTTCGAGGTGAAGTCCACCAACGGGGACACACACCTGGGCGGCGAGGACATCGACATCCGCATCATCGACTACCTGGTCAGCGAGTTCAGGAAGGAGACCGGCGTCGACCTGAGCAAGGACCGCATGGCGCTCCAGAGGCTCAAGGAGGGCGCGGAGAGAGCCAAGCACGAGCTGAGCTCCATGATGGAGACCGAGATCAACCTGCCCTTCATCACCGCCGACCAGAGCGGGCCCAAGCACCTCAATACGAAGCTCACCCGGGCCAAGCTGGAGAACCTGGTGGAGGACATCATCGCCAATCTCGAGGGCCCGTGCCGCAAGGCCATGGCCGATGCCGGACTCTCGCCCAAGGACATCGACGAGGTCATCCTCGTGGGCGGCCAGACCCGCATGCCGCGGGTCGTGCAGAAGGTCAAGGAGATCTTCGGCAAGGAGCCCCACAAGGGCGTAAACCCCGACGAGGTGGTGGCCATCGGCGCGGCAATACAGGGCGGCGTGCTGGGCGGAGAGGTGAAGGACGTGCTCCTGCTGGACGTCACCCCGCTCTCTCTGGGCATCGAGACCCTGGGAGGCGTGTTCACCAAGATCATCGAGCGTAACACCACCATCCCCACGAAGAAGACCCAGATCTTCTCCACGGCGGAGGACAACCAGAACGCGGTGACCATCCGCGTGTTCCAGGGCGAGCGCCCCATGGCGAACGACAATAAGCTCCTGGGCCAGTTCGACCTGGTGGGTATTCCTCAGGCACCCCGGGGCATACCGCAGATCGAGGTGAGCTTCGACATCGACGCCAACGGCATCCTCCACGTTTCGGCCAAGGACAAGGCCACGGGCAAGGAGCAGTCCATCCGCATCACCAGCTCCTCGGGTCTGAACGAGGACGACATCAACCGGATGATCCGGGAGGCCGAGGAACACGAATCCGAGGACCGCAGGCGCAAGGATCTCGTGGAGGCGAAGAACACCGCGGACAGTATGCTCTACACCACGGAGAAAACCCTGAAGGAGCATGGAGACAAGGTGGACTCCATGACCAGGGCAAGCATCGAGAACGCCCTGGCGGATCTCAAGGAAGCCCTGAAGACGGATGACACCGATCAGATCAGGAAGAAGATCGAAGCGCTCACTACGGCTTCCCACAAGCTTGCGGAGGTTATCTACTCGTCGGCAGCCCAGGGCCAGACCGGTTCCCAGGCCGGTCCGGGTACGGGCGCAGGCGCAGGCGCAGGACCCGGCGGGTCCAGGCCTGCAGACGACGTCGTGGACGCTGAGTTCGAAGAGGTCAAGGGAGACAAGAGGTAGAACGTACGGGGGTGGGATGCGGCGGACGCGCCTCCGCATCCCACCCGAAAGATCGCCATGCCCATTTACGAGTATCGCTGCAGGACCTGCAGCCATGTCACCACGGTCCTCACCCAGGGCTACAGCACCCCGGAGGACCTTTCCTGCGAAGAGTGCGGGTCCAGCGACCTCAAGAGGATCATCTCCAAGACCAACTACCATTCATCTTCTGCAGACAGGCT
>CAZNGL010000113.1:0-9798 GCA_964572405.1 uncultured Bacteriovoracaceae bacterium | reverse complement strand
CGGCCAGAGCCGGGGCGCGCCGCTCATTGTTCAAGGGGTGCCGTCACCGGCCGCTGATCTTCCGGGTCGCCGCGGCGATGCCCGGGCCGGCCGCGCGGATGATGGCCTCGTCCACGCAGTAGGTGAAGCGGACGTACCCGGGCCATCCGAAGCCCCTGCCCGGGACGGCGAGCACGCGTTCCTCCAGCAGCGCGGTGCAGAAGGCCACCTCATCCTTCACGGGGGACCTCACGAAGAGGTAGAAGGCCCCTTCGGGCGGTGCGTAGGCCAGGCCGGCGCTGTCGAGCACCGAGCACATGGCGTCGCGCCGTTTCCGGTAGATCTCCACGTTCACGCTCTCGTGCAGGCAGTCGGCCAGCACCTTCTGCATGAGGGCCGGCGCGTTGACGAAGCCGAGGATGCGGGTGGCGAGGATCATGGCGCCCACGAGCTCGGCCTTGCCGGGGATGGCGGGGTTCACGGCGATGTACCCGATGCGCTCGCCGGCCAGGGAGAGCTCCTTGGAGGCCGATGTCACCACCACGGAGCCCGCGATGTGCCTGAGCACCGAGGGCACGGCGCGGCCGTCGTACACGATGGCCCGGTACGGCTCGTCGGAGATGACCGTGATGTCGGGGCGGTTCTCCAGGAGGGCGCCGATCTCCCGGATGGTCTCCTCGGGGTAGACCCTTCCCGTGGGGTTGTTGGGGGAGTTGATGATGATGGCCCTGGTGCGCGCCGTGATCCTGTCGGCTATCGTCTCCATGCGGGGCAGGAAGTTTTCGTCGCAGGGCGCCGTTACCAGCTTCCCGCCGTGATTGTCCGCGTAGAAGCCGTATTCCACGAAATAGGGCGCGAGCGCGATCACCTCGTCGCCGGGATTGAGGATTGCCTTGAGCACCACGTTCATGGCACCGCCGGCGCCGCAGGACATGACGATGTCGTCACCCGTGAGGTCCACCCCGTAGACCGGGCCGAGGCGGGCGGCCACGGCCGATCTCACCTCCGGGTAGCCCGCATTGGCCATGTACCCGTGGAACATGTCGGCGCTGAGCGCGGCCATGCGTTCGATGACGCGCCTCGGCGGGGGGACGTCGGGGTTGCCCAGGCTGAAGTCGTAGACGTTGTCCTGGCCGTGGATGGCCTTCAGCCGTGCCCCTTCCTCGAACATCTTCCTGATCCACGAGGACTTTTCCATAAACCCGAGCATCTTGTCTGCAACCGCCATGGCGCCCTCCTCAGCGGGGATGGTCCCACCGATGATACCAGCAACCGGGCCGCCGTGTACAGGCAATTTCCCTGCGCGGGGACCTTCCCGGGGGAAGGTACCGGGAGGCCGTATTGCTTCTTGTGGGCAGTGGGAAGTGGTGATAACGTCTGCACCCGTACGAGGTGCAGGTCTGTACTGAAGTCCACTGACGAAAGGAAGTGCATGCCATGACCGAGAGGACCCGTTCTCCGCTGGCCGTCGCAGTGCTGCTGGGCGTCATGGTGGTCGCCCTGTTCTACAACACCCTGGACAACAAGGCCACCAACTGGGACGACCCCGCCCTGTTCTCCCGAAGGGCCTACACGGCCTTCACCCTCGACAATGTCAGGGAGCTGCTGGTCATCCACTCCACCGCCACCTACCAGCCCCTGCGGGACCTCTCCTACCTGTTGGACTTCACCCTCTGGAAAGACAGGGTGGTCTTCGGCATGCACATCCAGAACATGGCCCTGTACCTGATCATGGTGCTGCTCTGCTACGCCTTCCTCAGGCAGCTCCTGGGCGCCTTCCACGACAGCGAGGACGAATGCTACATCTGGGCGGCCACGGCGAGTGTCCTGTTCGCGGTCCACCCGGTGCACGTGGAGAGCGTGGCCTGGCTCTACGCGAGGAAGGAGCCCCTGCTGGGGATCTTCACCTTCCTGTCCCTGTGGGCCTTCCTCAAGGCCAGGCTCGTGTCGTGGAAGTATTATGTTCTGAGCGCCCTGGGGCTCATCGGGGCCATCTTCTCCAAGCCCACGGCCCTGGTCCTGCCTGCGGTGATGTTCGTGCTCGACATCGCCCTGCACGCCCGCCTGCAGGAGCCGGGGTTCTGGAAGCGGCGCCTGCTCCTGTACGCACCCATGCTCGCGATCGTCATCCCCATGATGGCGCGGCTCGTCGGCATGATGACCGAGGTGGGCGGGGTCAAGCCTTACCACGGGGGGAGCTTCTGGACGAACCTGCTGGCCGTCTCCCAGATCCTGGTCTCCTATGTCAAGCTCATCGGGTTCACGGTGAACTACGCGGCGGACTACTCCCTGGAGCTTTATACGGACCCCCGGATGTGGCAGCCCTGGCTCTTCGTCGCCCTCAACCTCGGCCTTGTGGCGGGCGCACTGTGGGCCTTCGTGAAGAGGCACTATGTGTTTGCCTTCTTCGTGTGCTGGTACTACGTGTTCCTCCTGCCCGTGTCCCACATCTTCCCCATCTCCCAGGTCATGGCCGACCGGTATGCCCTCCTGCCCTCGCTGAGCTGGTGCGTCCTGCTCGGGTACCTGCTCGCCAGGCTGTGGCATGTCCGGATCAGGGCCGGGGTCCTGACCCCATTCTTCTTCACGGCCCTGGCCGTCGGGCTGTTCTGTTTCATCACGCTCTTCTACGCCTACATGACCTTCCGCCAGAACGACGTGTGGCAGGACAGCCTGAGGCTCTGGACGCATACCGTGGCCATCACTCCCCACTCCAGCCCGGGCAACGTGAACCTCGCGTCCATCTACATCAAGCAGGGCAGGTTCGAGGAGGCCCAGGAACACAGCATCATCGCCATCAAGGCCCTTCCCTACGACTACCTTGCCATCAGCAACCTGGCCCTGTCCCAGGTCATGATGGGGCAGTACGACAACGCCATCACCAACTACAAAACCGCGCTCAGGATCAAGCCCGACCTTCATCAGGCCCGGATGGGGCTCGCGTATGCCTACTGGGAGAAGGGCGACTTCCGGCATACCTACGAGGTCTACGAGCAGCTCCTGAGCAAGGGCATCACGGGAAGCGAGTCCCACCGCGACATGATGTACTACCGCCTCGGGGTTTCGGCCTGGAAGACCGGCAGGCCCGAACAGGCCCGCATGTTCCTCCTCAAGGCCGAGCCGGGCATGTACAAGGACAGGTTCAGGCTGAGCGAGCTGGCGGGTTTCTACACGACCATGAGGGATTACCGCAAGGCGTACGAACTGTACTCGGATCTGGCAGGCATGCTCGAGGAGGGCGACGCCAGGGAGAAGCTGGACCTCCTGCTGGGAGCGCTCCGGAAGAAGCTGGAGAGGGACGCCAGGTAGGCTAGCGCGGCCGCTTTTTCGGCGATACCATCACGAGGGCATAGGTGTTCTCGGCCCGGTGCGTGCCCAGCATCACGGGGTGCATGCGCCGGGTCAGTTCCTCCAGCAGGTCCTTCAGGTCGGAGGAGCTCACGGCGAGGAAGGCGGTCTCGTTCAGGGGCACCGCATCCCTTCCCACCACCAGGCACGGGGCGTCCACCGCGCTCAGGTACCCCCGCATGACGAGGTCGTCCCCGTACACGATCAGCGGCGAATGGCCGTTCATGCCCTGCATGTACGAGATCTTCCGTTCCCACTGGTCCTCGGGGCTGACGACGGCCAGGTACCATACGAGCAGGGCCACCCCGGCCCCGGCGAGCATGACCTGGGTCCCCATCCGTCTCCTGACGGTGGAGAATGCGAAGGCGACGGCCCCTGCCAGGAACACGGCCGCGGCCGCCAGCTGTTCCGGGCGCGCGGAAAGACCGTCCCTGAAGGGCGGCAGCACCAGGACCAGGGCGGCCAGGAACACGCTGATCCCCGCAAGAGAAGCCATCCAGAACCCCAGGCTCCCCGCGCTGACGCCGCTTACCGCGGTGCGGGCCAGCCACGCCCCGGTCAGCACGGAGGTGAAGGCCAGCATCAAAGCCGCGTACTGGGGCGGGCACTCGTGCGACAGCACCAGGAGGAGCGTCACTCCCACGGCCGTGCGCAGGGGGAGCGACGTGCGCCAGGCGTCCTTGTCCGAGGGGGTGCCGGCGTTCATGAAGGCGGGCACGGCCAGGAATATCCATGGCGCGGTATAGGTGATGACGGCCAGCAGGCCCCGCATGAGGCCGAGATGGTCTCCCGGTGAAAGGGTCCCGGCGGTGTAGCCGGCGCCTGCCGCGACCCGGTAGCCGGCGAGGTAGAGCAGCAGCGCCGCGGCGATGATGGCTGCCCCCGGCGCGGCGTGGATGGAAAAGAGCCGTGACGGGGCGAGGTCGAGCATGATGAGGGCCAGCGAGGAGCCCAGGAAGAACCAGAGCAGGAAGGAACCGCCGGTCACGGCGGCAACGGCGGCGAGCAGGTAGGAGGGGATGAACCAGGATCTGCCCAGTCTCCCGAGGTAGGCGAGCGAGAAGATGCCGAAGGCCACGGCCGCTGTGGCCACGGGCAGCCAGGCGAGGTTCAGCGTCCCGAACAGGGCGATGGCCCCCAGGCTCGTGAGCGCCAGGGCCGAGGAGAAGAGGGCGCTCCTCGTGTCATAGAGCGCTCGGCCGTACAGGAAGACAAAGGCGATGAACAGGCACCCGGTGACGCACGCAGCCAGCCTGGGCGTGCCGATGTCCTTCAGGGGGATGAACGCCAGGACCGACGTGGTGAGGGGGTTGATGCCCACGAGCGGCTCGTCGTTGAGCAGGGGCAGGAAACTCCGGCCTTCCTGCATCTCGAGGATGGTCTGGAAGATCCACACCTCGGAGTCCCTGGGCGGGGTGAACAATACGAGCGGAACGAGGAGGGCAAGGCTCGCCGCACAGATGAAAACCAGTGATGCGGCGGGTTTCCATGATATCACAGGGTCCTGCCTCCCTTTGTCATGATGAGCGATTACATGAGGCGGGCACACGGTGTCAAGGCCTTGTGCAGGCCGCACCCCGCACCCCCCCAAGAGTTGACTTCTCCGGGAAGTGTCCGTAGAATTGCCCCACGAACACGGCCGGCACGCCCGGTGCCGGCGAAATCATCCCACGGCAAAGGACACACATGGCATCCATCGAAGAACTGCTCAAGGACAAGGGCATCTCCCGGCCCAGGGCGCACAGGCGCTGTGATGACAGGGCCTTTGACCAGCTCAGGCGGGCGAGCATCACCAGGGGTTACTGCAAGCACGCCATCGGGTCGTGCCTCATCGAGATCGGGGACACGAAGGTCATCTGCGCGGCCAGCGTGGAGAACAAGGTGCCGCCCCACCTGAAGAACACCGGCACCGGCTGGGTGACCGCGGAGTACGGGATGCTTCCCGCCTCCACGAACGTGCGCACGGTGCGGGAATCGTCCAAGGGAAGGCTCAAGGGGAGGACCCACGAGATCCAGCGGCTCATCGGCAGGTCGCTCAGGGCTGCCATATCCCTGAAGGACATCGGCGAGCGCACCATCTGGATCGACTGCGACGTGATCCAGGCCGACGGCGGGACCCGGACCGCGGCCATAACCGGCGCCTATGTGGCGCTCCACGATGCATGCAGGACCATGGTCAACCAGCAGGTCATAGCCAGGAACCCGCTCCTGGAGCAGGTTGCCGCGGTATCGGTGGGCATCATCGGCGAGCAGGCATGCCTCGACCTGAACTACGAGGAGGATTCGAGCGCCAGCGTGGACATGAACGTGGTCATGACCCGCTCCGGCAGGATCATCGAGGTGCAGGGCACCGCGGAGAGGGAGCCCTTCACCCGGGAGCAGATGACCGTGCTCATGGACCTGGCGCAGCAGGGCATACGCGAGCTCATGGCCAGGCAGTCCCAGGCGCTGGGAATCCCATGAAGGTGCTTGCCGCAACGAAGAACCGCGGCAAGCTCGGCGAGATCGCGCAGATCCTCGGCGCATCGGGCATCACCGTCGTATCCCCCCGGGACATCGGCCTCGACCTCGAAGTGCGCGAGGACGGGCTCACCTTTGAGGAGAACGCCGTGGCCAAGGCCCTGGCCTGGCACAGGGTCAGCGGCCTGCCCTGTCTCGCGGACGACTCCGGGCTCTGCGTGGACGCCCTGGGAGGGAGGCCCGGCGTCCATTCCGCCCGGTTCGCGGGTGTGGGCGCCGGCGACCGGGAGAACTACGAGCTGCTCCTGGGGCTCATGGAAGGCGTTCACAACCGGAGCGCCCGGTTCGTGTGCGTGGTGGCACTGGCACTGGCCGAGGACACGGTGATCACGGCCCGGGGCCAGTGCGAGGGCGTGATCCTCACCGCCCCCGTGGGCGAGGGAGGATTCGGCTACGACCCCGTCTTCCTCGACCCGGCAAGCGGCAGGACCTTCGCCCAGCTCAGCGACGCGGAGAAGAACGCCATCAGCCACCGGAAGCGGGCGCTGGAGGCCCTTCAGGAAAAACTCTCCGGCATGGGGATCGCCGGGCCCTGAGGGGAGCATGCCTTACATCCTCATCGACCATACCGCGGACATCGGGATGCGCGTGAACGGAGCGACCCTCGAGGCCCTGTTCAGGGACGCCGCCCTCGGCCTGTGCGACATCCTGGGGGCAGGGACGACCCGGGCCGCCCTGTCGGTCCCGGTGAGATCGCGGGGCATCGACCGCGACGACCTGCTGGTCCGATGGCTCCAGGACATCCTGTTCCTGGTGGAGGTGAAGGGGTTCCGGGTGGCCGCGGTCGAGGTGGCAGGCATCGCAGAGACCGAAGCCGACGGCATGCTGAGAGGAGAGTTCTCCGCTGCGCCGCTTACGGCCGAGGTCAAGGCGGTCACGTACCACGGTCTCGCCGTGGAGCGTATTGACAACGGGTTTGCCGCCACCATTATTCTCGATACATGAGGACGGTGCCGGCCATGGATCCCGTGCGTGCCAGGGACTGGGGGAGGCGGACGTGAGCACCCTTCACACCAGGCGCCTGGACCCGTTCCGCATCGAGATCGTCAGGACCCCTCCCATGAGGACCACGGGCCTGGTCTATGCCAACCACGCCATCGAGCGCACCCTGGGCGACGAGAACGTCCTGAACCAGGTGGCCAACGTGGCGGCGCTCCCGGGCATCATCGGCCCGTCCATGGCCATGCCGGACATCCACTGGGGGTACGGGTTCCCCATCGGCGGCGTGGCGGCCTTCTCGGTGGAAGACGGCATCATTTCGCCGGGCGGGGTGGGCTACGACATCAACTGCGGGGTCTGCTGCGTCCTCACCGGCATGCGGCTCGCGGACGTGCGAGGGCGGCTGGACGGCCTTCTGGCGACGCTCTACAACCAGGTGCCCGCAGGCGTCGGGTCGAGCAACCCGAAGCTCGCCGCAACCGGGAAGGAATTCCGGAAGGTCCTGGAAAAGGGCGCCCGGTGGGCCGTGAAGAAGGGCTATGCGCCGCCAACGGATCTCGAAGCGCACGAGGACGAGGGCTGCATCGAAGGCGCCGACCCGGACGCGGTGTCCGGGAAGGCCGTGGAGCGGGGCCTCCCCCAGCTCGGCACCCTGGGTTCGGGCAACCACTTCCTGGAGCTGGACGTGGTGGATCTGATATCGGACAGGGTCACGGCCGACGGGTTCGGCCTCTTCGAGGACCAGGTGGTGATCCAGGTACACACGGGCTCCCGCGGGCTGGGGCACCAGATCTGCGACGACCATGTCCATGCCATGGTGGCGGCCGCGGCCCGCCACGGCATCCCGCTGCCGGACCGCCAGCTCGCCTGCGCCCCGGTCAGGAGCGCCGAGGGGAGGGAGTATTTCGGGGCCATGGCCTGCGCTGCAAACTTCGCCTTTGCCAACCGCGAGCTCATCGTGTTCCTCATCCGCAGTGCCTTCGAGCAGGTCTTCGGCGGATCCTTCGAACGGCTCGGCATGAGGCTGCTCTTCGACTGCTGCCACAACATCGCCAAGCTCGAACGGGTCGTCTGGAAGGGGGCCGAGATCCAGGCGTGCGTACACCGCAAGGGGGCCACCAGGGCACTGCCGCCCGGGGATGCGAGGCTTCCCGGGCGGTTCAGGGACACGGGCCAGCCGATTCTCGTGCCCGGCGACATGGGGCGGGTGTCCTACATCCTCTCGGGGGAACCCGGCGCGGCCGAGACATTCTTCAGCGCATGCCACGGGGCCGGGAGGCTGCTTTCCCGCCACGAGGCGAAGAAACGGGCCAGGGGCAGGCAGATCCTGGAGGAGCTGAAGAGAAGAGACATCCACGCCATGGCCGCCTCCCGCTCGACCCTGGCCGAAGAGATCCCCGAGGCCTACAAGGACGTTTCCGACGTGGTGGACACCGTCACCGGCGCGGGCATCGCAAAGACAGTGGCCAGGCTCAGGCCCGTGGCCATGGTCAAGGGCTAGATCAGCCCTCGGCGGCTGCGGCCTCAGCGGCCGCTGCGGCCTCCTCCTCGACGGGCGCAGCCTCATGAACCCTGGTGGTGACGAGCGACGCGATGACCTTCTTCTCGCTCACGCCGTGGCCAAGGTGCACGCCGTCCGGCAGCTTGAGATCGGATGCATGGATGACGGTATGCTTGTCCACGATGACGGAGATGTCCACCTCGATCTCCGTTGGGATGTCCGTGGGCGAGCATCTGAGGTGGATGGAGGTTTCCTCGTGGGAGACCTTGCCCTTGCCCTCCTTCTCCGCGCTCGATACGCCCGTGAAGACCAGCGGCACCTCCACGGTGACCTGCCGCTTCGGGTCCACCTTCAGGAACTCGATATGGAGGGCGGTGCCCTTGAGCTTGTCTCTGAATACCGAGTGGATCAGGACCTGGAGGGTCTTTCCATCGAGGTTCAGATTCACCAGGGAGGTTCCGTGGGCCTTCCGGTACAGCATCTCGAACGCGCGTTCATCGACCTGGACATGAACCGGTTCGAAGTCCTTGCCGTGCACGACGCCCGGGATGATACCCTCCCTGCGGAGTTTCCGCACGTTCTTCTTCCGCAGTGTCCGCGCGCTGACGTCCAGGGCGAGTTTCTCTTTTGTGGCCATACGAATATCCTCCGCGTAAGAAAATAGAGACTCTCTATACTGGCAAGGCCCTCACGAAGTCAATGGGCAAGTCCACATGACCCGGGAAATTCTTTCCTGGAGGCCCGTTGCACTGGCCCCTTGACAGAGAAATAGCTTTGGGGATAATGGGGACAGTACGATACTGGTAGCGCGACTACCGGTATCTTTTTCATTTTCACAAGGGGCCTGATCATGAGCATGAAGCGCAATCCCATCACCAAGGAAGGGTATGCAAAGCTCCGCGACGAGCTGGAGCGGCTGAAGAAGCACGAGCGGCCCAAGATCATCGCCGCCATCGAGGAGGCGAGGGGCCACGGCGACCTGTCAGAGAACGCCGAATACATCTATGCCAAGGAGCGGCAGGCCTTCATCGAGGCCAGGATGCAGGACCTGGAGAACAAGCTCGGCAACGCGGAGATCATCGATACCAACAAGCTCCCCAGGGACCGCATCGTGTTCGGGTCCCGCTTCATCCTGTGCAATGTTGACACCGAGGAGGAGACCACCTACCAGATCGTGGGCGTGGACGAATCGGACATCACCAGGGGCATGATATCCGTGGACTCGCCCATGGCCAAGGCCCTCATCGGCAAGAAGACCTCGGACGAGGTCGTCGTGGAAACGCCCAACGGGAGACGCGAGTACGAGGTCGTGGAGATCGTCACCCAGTAGGGAGTCGTCCTGCTCCCGTTCCCCCGCATCGTTTTCTTGTCGGCACCCCAGCGCCTGCGGCGCCAAGTCAGATAGTTTCTCCCAGCGCCTGTGGCGCCAAGGCACAAAGTTTTTCCCAGCGCCTGCGGCGCCAAGGCACAAAGTTTTTCCCAGCGCCTGCGGCGCCAAGGCACAAAGTTTT
>CAZNGL010000112.1:0-9817 GCA_964572405.1 uncultured Bacteriovoracaceae bacterium | reverse complement strand
GGCCACACGAACACCGTGGTCATCGAGGAGGGGCCGGATGCGGGCACGCCCGTGGACACCGGCTTCATCGTGTTCAACGAACGGACCTACCCGAACTTCATCCGCTTCCTGAGCAGGCTCGGGGTGGGAAGGCACGCGAGCGGCATGTCCTTCAGCTACCACGACACCGCCACGGGCCTCGCCTATGCCAGCACCACTGTGGACACCTTCCTGGCCCAGCGCTCCAACATCCTCAGTCCATCGTTCTGGATGATGGCCCTGGCCATCCTCCGGTTCAACCACATCACGCCACGGCACCTGGAACAGGGGCGCCTCGCCGGGCTCACCCTGGGGCAGTTCCTCGCCCGGAACCGCTTCAACCGGTATTTCGTGGAACAGTACCTCATCCCCATCTGCGCCTCGGTGTGGTCGGCGCCGGACGTGCGGATGATGGAGTTCCCCATGGAGACCTTTGCCCGGTTCTTCCTGAACCACGGCCTGCTCTCGGTGACGGACCAGCCCCAGTGGTACACGGTGGAGGGGGGGAGCCACTCCTACGTGAAGGCCTTCCTCAGGACCTTCGCCGGCAGGGTCTTCCCCCGCACCCCGGTGCGGTCCGTCCGGAGGACAGCCGGCAGGGTGCAGATCGAATCGGACCGGGGCATGGAGGAGTACGACGCCGCGGTGCTGGCCAGCCACGCGGACGAGTCCCTCGGCATGCTGGCGGACCCGTCCGCCGAGGAGCAGCGGCTGCTGGGCGCCTGGGAGTATTCCCGGAACAGGACCCTGCTCCATACCGACACCTCGTTCATGCCACCGCTTTCCAAGGCGTGGGCGTCCTGGAACTACCAGAGGACGGGGTCCCTGCAGGCGGGCTCCCCGGTGATGCTCACCTACTGGATGAACAGGCTCCAGGGACTGAGGACCAAGGAGCAGTACTGCGTCACGTTGAACCCCAAGAGACAGCCCGCGCCGGGTGCCACCATCCGGGAGCTGCTCTACACCCACCCGGTCTACACCCCGGCATCGCTGGCCACCCAGGCGGGCATCTCCGGACTGAGCGGCGACCGGAACACCTGCTACTGCGGCAGCTACCTGGGGTACGGGTTTCACGAGGACGCGGTGAAGTCCGCCGTGGCCGCGGCGCGTCTGTTCGGGGTCGAGCCATGAGATCGAAGATCTATGCGGGGTTCGTGGAGCACACCCGGTTCAGGCCGGCGCACCATGCCCTGAAATACTCCCTGTTCGTCTACTGTCTCGACCTGCAGGAGCTCGAAGCGCTGGACGAAGACCTGCCGCTCTTCGGGTACAACCGCTTCAGCCTGGCGTCCATCCACGACGGCGACTATCTGGACGCCTCGCCCGGCTCCATCCGGGAGAAGGTCCTGCGCCGCCTGGGGCCCGGGCTGGCGGCCAGGGTGGAGCGCGTCTTCCTTCTCACCCAGCCGCGCTTCCTCACGGCCGTGTTCAACCCGGTGAGCTTCTACTACTGCTTCGATGCGAAAGACGACCTCGTGTGCTGCGTCGCCGAGGTGAACAACACCTTCGGCGAGCGGCACGTGTATGTCCTGGCGGAACGGAGCGGGTCAGGAAAAGGCTTCCCGGCGGCCTTCCCCACGGACAAGGCGTTCCACGTCTCCCCCTTCAACCGGGTCGACGGCTCCTATGTGCTCACCTTCTCGGAGCTCGGGAACACGCTGGACATCAGCGTGGACCTGCTGCGCGAGGGTGAGAGGTTCTTCACGGCCAGGCTCACCGGCCGGGAGATGCCGCTGACCACCCTGAGCCAGCTGAGGCTCACGGTCCTGCATCCCCTCGTCCCCAGGCTCACCATGGCGAGGATCTACTGGGAGGCGGCAAAGCTCTACTTCCTCAAGGGGCTCGCCTACAACCCAAAGCCCGTGGCCATGAGCCCCATGACCATCCGGAGGAACCCGCCCGGCCTCGTTGAACGGGTCTGCCTGAAGGCCGTGGACCGCCTGCTCCGGAACATGGACAGGGGACGGCTCCGGGTCGAGCTCTCAGACGGGTCCTCGCGCACCTACGGCCCCGGGACAGGCCCCCTGGCCGAGGCCTGCATCCGGGTGAACGACCCCGCCCTGTTCTCCCGCGTGGCCCTGCACGGAGAGGTCGGCCTGGGCGAGGCGTACGTGGAAGGCCTGTGGGACAGCGACGACCTCGCCGGGGTCATGAGGCTCCTCGTGGCCAACAGAACGGCCCTTGCCGAGGGCAACATGGCCGTCTCGGCCCTGTCCCGGTGGCGCAACTTCCGGCTGCACCTGAACAGGCCCAACACGCTCACGGGGAGCAGGGACAACATAGAGGCCCACTACGACCTCAGCGCGGAGTTCTACCGGACCTTCCTGGGCGAGACCATGACCTACTCGTGCGCCCTCTTCGCAGGCCCCGGGGACAGCCTGGAGCAGGCCCAGCGCGCCAAGCTCCGCTCCGTCATCGACAAGGCCCGCATCCGCAGGGAACACCATGTCCTGGAGATCGGGTGCGGCTGGGGCTCCCTGGCCGTGCAGGCGGTGAGAGAGACGGGGTGCAGGTGGACCGGCATCACCATCTCCCGGACCCAGTACGAGTATGCCCGGTCCCTGGTGCAGCGGGAGGGTCTCGAGGACCGCATCACCATAGTGCTGGAGGACTACCGCACGGTCCGCGGCTCTTTTGACCGGATCGTGTCCGTGGAGATGATAGAGGCCGTGGGACACGAGCACCTGGGGGAGTTCTTCTCCTGCTGCGATCGCCTGCTCAGGCCCGACGGCATCATGTGCATCCAGTCCATCACCATCCCGGACTCCCGCTACGACGACCACCGGTCCCAGCCCAACTGGATCCAGAAGCACATCTTCCCGGGCGGGGTGCTGCCGTCGCTCACCGCTCTGTGCAGTGCCATGACCGCGCGATCGGGCCTCCTGGTGGAATCCGCTCAGAACATCGGCCCCCACTACGCCGAGACCCTGAAGCGCTGGAGGGAGCGGCTCGCGGCGGCGGCCGGAGAACTTGCGAGCATGGGCTTCGATCGGGCCTTCCAGAGGAGATGGCAGTACTACTTCGCCCTGTGCGAGGCCCAGTTCGGCCTGCGGGTTCTGAACGACCTCCAGCTCGTGCTCGTCCGGGAGGGGAACGCGGAGCTCATGGGCATCGGCCCGGCCGAGGTCCCAGCGGGAGCAGCCGGAACAGGGGGGGAGGGATGAACAAGAAATGGAGGGTGTGGGCCTGGCGACGGTGGTGTTCCTGGTGCTGAGCGGGTGCGCCGGGTCGGTGGCCAGGGGGACCCACGACATTGCGGTGACAAAGGCAGCCCTCAGGGACACGGACAGGGGGAGGATGGAGCTCATGGAGCACGGCACCGAAACGGAAAAGGCCGCCATCGAGCGGTTCAAGGCCTTCTACCGGGTCTTCTCCGCGCAGCGGATCAATGAATCGCTCTCAGAGGTCTATGCGGAAGACGCCTACTTCGAGGACGGCATCCGCCAGGTCAGGGGCAGGGAGCTCATCCGCGAATACTTCCTGGGGACCAAGTCGGCCTTCGAGGAGTGCACCTTCGACATCGTGGACGTGGCCACGAGCAGGGATGACTACTACTTCCGGTGGACCATGACGCTCAGGCTCAGGCGGGACCCGGACAAGGCCCTGGTGCTGCCGGGCATGTCCCACGTGCGGTTCGACAGGCAGGGCATGGTGGTGTTCCACCACGACTACTGGGAGACGCTGGCGCTGTTCGAGCGGTTCCCGGTGATCCGGACGGTGCTGCGCTGGATCAAGTCGCGGATATGAAGGGACCGGCGGCGCGCTGCTCCCCTCAGTGCAGGCGCACCTCGCCGTCGACGATGTCCATGTGCACGCCGTTGGGGAAGAAGCACACGCTGCCGGGCGCGCTGTACCTGCGGTAGAGGTCCATCATGTGGGGGCTCATGCCGGCCGTGGTGACCGTGACGACCGGGATCGATACGGGGTAGTGGCTGGAACAGGCGACCTGCGACTTGTAGGTTATGGCACCAAGACCGTCAGAATCTCCCCAGGCGATGGTGTCGATGTGGATGTTCATGGTGACGTCCACCCAGATGCTCACCCCGGTCTGGCCGGAGACACCGGAGAGGTCCTCGTCGCTCAGGGGGGTCATGGCGAAGAGCGTGAGGGGGGACAGTACCGCGATCAGGATCCCGCATAGTCTCATCATTGCCGTTTCACCTCTGTTTCTTCGCACGGCTGTTCAGTCGGCGAGGGGTCGGCAAACCGGTTCATCATCTGCCTGAGCTTTATGGTACCACGGCACCCCGGCTCTGTCGAGAGTTGCCAAAGCGCCGTACCGATGGCCGTCCTCTCATGGATCTTGCAGGGACACACCAGGGGTAACCCCATGTCGTGAGAAAACGCAGCCTTCATCGGCTCGGGCCAGCACGTGCTGTACAAGCGCATGGCCACCTCCTCTGCTCGGATGCAGTTCATTCGCAGAACGCAATTCGAATGAATCCATGGAATTATAAATTAAAGCATTGTGCATGTCCAGAAAAATATGCATGGATCCCGTGCCGTGGGATCAGACGGCCTCCACCCGGCAGGGCACGTAGCGGTGGAGCGGGGTTCCGGCGAATCTGTCCCGGTGCGTGTTCTTGGTGAGCCGGTTCACGTTGGCCCCGTGCTCCCTGCCGTCGTGCACCATGCCGAACCCGTGGGGCATGAGCACCTGGCCCCTCCTCGTGGCTTTTGTCACCTCCAGTTCGACAGTGGTCTGGCCGGCATCCGTGACCACGCGGACCGTCTGGCCGTCAGAGAGGTTCAGCGAGGCGGCGTCCTCGGGGTGCATGGCCAGGGTGCAGGGGCGCCTGCCGGCGTTCCAGGCCGGGTCCCGCATGAGGGTGTTGGCGTTCATGCTCATGTGGCGGCCTGCCTGGAGGATGAAGGGGTATGCAGGGTCTACCCGCAGGTCCTTCTCCTCGGATAACGGCTCGATGCCCTTCACCCAGTCCTCCATCTCCGGGGCGTGGAGGTGGATCTTTCGGTCCTCGTGGGCGATGAGGGAGAAGTTGTCCTCCGGGTCCTCCATGCCCACGATGACGCCCTCCGGGTGGTCGAGGATGGCCTGGAAGACCTCCTCGCCCAGCGTGATGCCCGGCGTGAATCCGGCGCGCTTAGCCGCCTTGCGGAAGTTCTTGGGTGCGGCCTGGAGCAGGCCCCACAGGGCGGCGAGGTTCGGCGAGCCCAGGGTCCTGCCCAGGGTCTTGGCGAGGATGAACGGCATGTCGGAGATGGCCCTGGGGTTTGCCTGGATGAACTGCATGAGCTCCATGCCGAAGGTCATGCGGTCCTTTGCCGCCGCGTCCACGAGAGACTGCGGTACGGCAGGGATGATGCCCAGCGCGTCCGCGATCCGTACCAGGATCTCGCTCAGGTGGAGAGGCTCTCCCACGGGTTCCACCACGGGCCTGCGCATCTGGAAGTAGACCTCGGGGAAGGTCCAGGGGAAGAAGGTGCCGTCCCACGACTCGTAGCCGGACAGGGCGGGCAGCACGTAGTGGGACAGGGCTGCGGTCTCGGTCATGGCGAGCTCGCAGGTCACCAGCAGATCGAGCCTCCTGAAGGCCTCCTCGTAGGCCGTGGTGTCCGCAAAGGACCTCAGGGGGTTGGACTGGCAGCACATCACGATCCTGGTCCTGTCAGGGTGCTCGCTCAGGATCTCCTCGGGCAGCACGTTGGGAGGGAACACACCCATGAGAGCAGGAAAGTCCGTGGTCACGGTGCGCCAGGTCTTGGAATCCCGCTCGTCCGTGTGGGCGCCGAGCGGCATGAGGTGGCCGGGTATCACGTTGCCGCCCCGCGCGCAGAACCTTCCGCACACGGCGGCCAGGAGGAGGTGCAGGTAGGATGCAACGGTGCTGTGGCGGTTCATGTAGATGCCCAGGTCCGTGTGCATGCACCACTTCCTGGTGGCCAGCAGCCGGCACACCTCGCGAACCTGCTCGTAGTCGAGTCCGCAGACCGCGCAGGCTGCCCTGGCATCGAAGCCCCTGAACCAGGGGGCGACCTCTTCGAACCCCGTCGTGTGCTGTTCGATGTAGTCCATGTCCTGCCATCCCTCGGCCAGGATGATGGCGATCATTGCCCTGGTGAGCAGGGCATCGGTGCCGGGGCGGACGGCCAGGTGGATGTCGGCGATCTCGGCGGTCTCTGATTTCCGCGGGTCGATGACCACCAGGAGCTTGTCCGGGTTCTTCGAGAACTCCTTGAGAACGAGCGGTGCCCGCGGCATCTGGTGGCTCTGCATCCCGTTCCATCCGATGGCCAGGATCATGTCGGCGGCGTGCTCGTCCGGGATGCCGAAAAGGTACTGCCTGCCCGTGAACCTACCCGACGCCCAGAAGATGCCGGTGAGCTCCTGGCCCAGGGGGTTGTAGTGGTAGCGCGAGCCCAGCGCCCGCATGAGCCTCACCCCGAAGGCGGCATCGAAGTGGCAGCCCTGACCGCCGCCGCCCATGTAGACATAGGACTTCGGTCCGTGCTCGTCCACGACCTGCCTGATACGGGAGGCTATCTCGGCGATGGCCTGATCCCAGGATATCTTTTCAAAACCGGACCCCACGCGTTTCAGCGGGTGGGTGAGACGGCCTGTGTGGTGCTGGTGGAAGGCGATGTTGGCCCCCTTGCGGCACACGTAGCCTTTTGAGCGCGGGTTGTCCTTGTCGCCCCTGGACTTGGTGATCCGGTTGTCCTCCACATACACCTCGAGCCCGCAGTTCTGCGCGCAGAGCACGCAGCCGGTCTTCCTCCACTCACCCATGTCGTGTCCTCCCTTGCGGCGTTCCCGATGGGACAGGTTGTTTCAGGATGTGATCGAACACCATGCGCTTGCATATATCGAGCGGCTCGCTGCTCCTGGTGAGCTTCATGTGCATGATGGCCCCCTCCCAGCTGTCCAGGATGAACCATGCGGTCCCCTCCGGATCCATTCCGGCAGGCAGCTCGCCCCGGTCTTTCGCCTCGGCGAGGAGCTGCGCGATGCGGCCCTGCATGCGCGAATAGACGTCACCCACCTTTTCCCGGAAGGATTCGCTGAGGTCGCTCATCTCCTGTATGAGGTTGCCGATGGGGCACCCGCAGCGTAACCCCATGTTCTCGAATATCTCCCGGTGGGCATCCATGAAGCGCCCGAGCCGGGTGAGGGGGGGGATGCCGCCATCACCCAGGTGGCTCTCCCCCGTGGTCTGGATGAATTCCCAGTAGTAGTCCACCAGGGCGAGGCCGAAGTCGTCCTTGCTCTTGAAATAGAAATAGAAAGAGCCTTTGGGTATGCCCGCGGCCCGCAGGATCTCCTGGAGGCCCGTGTGGTGGAACCCCTTGGCGTGCACGATGCGCGCCCCTTCCCGGAGGATGGCGTTTCTCGATATGTCGCGTGGCATGGAAGACATAATAGACCAGTCGTCTAGTAAAGGAAAGGTAAATTTCTTCTGCATGGTTTACCCTGTGTCAGGATTCATGTAAGATATGCATGTTATTGTGGAATACTCTTCAGAGGTCGTGTGTCCACACCATGGGAGAGGAGGAGAAGGAAGGCCATGGCACTCCATGAACTGGCGGGCAGGCCCGCGCCGAAGGCCATGCTGGTGGATGTGCAGGCGCTGGTGGGTGCATACTACGGTATCCGGCCGGATCCCACAGACCCCGGGTGCCGGGTGTCCTTCGGCACCTCTGGCCACCGGGGATCGTCCCTGACGGGCAGTTTCAACGAGGACCACATCCTGGCCATCACCCAGGCCATCTGTGACTACAAGCGCGAGATGCACATCGACGGCCCGCTCTTCCTGGGCAGGGACACCCACGCCCTCTCGGAGCCGGCCTTCAGGACCGCCCTGGAGGTGCTCTCGGCCAACGCGGTGAACGTGATGATCGCGGAGGGCAGATCGTACACCCCCACCCCGGTGATCTCCCAAGCCATCCTCTCGTACAACAGGGGCAGGAAGGACGGCCTTGCCGACGGCATCGTCATCACCCCGTCGCACAACCCTCCCTCTGACGGCGGGTTCAAGTACAACCCGCCCGACGGCGGGCCCGCGGATACGGGTATCACGACGTGGATCGCCCGGCGCGCCAACGAACTCCTGGCGGAGAGCGACGCCGGGGTCCGGCGCATCCCCTTCGAGCGGGCGCTGAAGGCCCCCACAACCGCCGAGTACGACTACATCTCATCCTACGTGGAGGAACTCTCCGACATCATCGACATGGAGGCCCTGGCTTCCGCCGGACTGAGGCTCTGCGCAGATGCTCTTGGAGGCTCCGGCGCGGCTTACTGGCCACGCATCGCCGAGCGGTACGGCCTCGACATCACGCTTGTGCACGGCGAGGCCGACCCCACCTTCTCATTCATGACTGTGGACCACGACGGCAGGATCAGGATGGACTGTTCCTCGCCGTACGCCATGGCGGGCCTCATCGCCCTGAAGGACCGGTACGACCTCGCCTTCGGCAACGACCCGGACTTCGACCGCCACGGCATCGTCACCGCCTCGGGCGGGCTCATGAACCCGAACCACTACCTCGCCGTGGCCGTGGAATACCTCTTCTCGGGGCGTTCCGGCTGGAGAAGGGACGCGGGCATCGGGAAGACCCTGGTGAGCAGCTCCATGATCGACCGCGTGGCCGAGGCTCTGGGGAGGCCTCTCTACGAGGTGCCCGTGGGTTTCAAGTGGTTCGTCAAGGGGCTCATGGACGGCACCATCGGGTTCGGCGGCGAGGAGAGCGCCGGGGCCACCTTCCTGAGAAAGGGCGGCACCGTGTGGACCACGGACAAGGACGGCATCGTCATGGCGCTGCTGGCCGCCGAGATGACCGCAGTGCGGGGCAGGGACCCCCACGAGCTCTATGGCTCCCTGGAAGAACGGTTCGGCGCCTACGCCTACGAGCGCATCGACGTAGGCGCTACCCCGGCCCAGAAGAAGGTCCTGGGCAGGCTCTCGCCGGATCTCATCGGCCAGCGCGAGCTTGCGGGTGATGTCGTCCTGCAGGTGCTCGACGCCGCGCCTGCGGGCGGCGCTCCCATCGGGGGCATCAAGGTGGTGACCGAAGGCGGCTGGTTCGCCGCCAGGCCGTCCGGCACCGAAGACGTCTACAAGATCTACGCCGAGAGCTTCAAGGGGGCCGACCACCTCGCCCAGCTCCAGGAGGGGGCCCGGTCTCTCATCTCCCAGGCCTTCGCAAAGGCGGGGATCTGAAGGAGCTGATGGCGGCGATGAATTTCCCGAGCCTGAGGGCGTATGCGGGGTTCACCACGACCCGGGTCGTGGTGGATGCGGTGAAGTACCTCGCCGTCATGACCGCCATCGTGCTGGTCATCCTCAAGGGTACGGTAAGCACGGGGTACCACTGGCAGTGGTACCGGGTGCTTCGGTACCTCTTCGTACAGACTCCGGAGGGGTTTGCGGCGGGCCCCCTGATGCAGGGGCTCATGGTCACGTTCCACATCACGGGCATAAGCATGGTCCTTGCCTTTTCCGTCGGACTGGTGACGGTCCTCATGCGGCTGTCGTCGTCGTTTTCCGCGCGCGCCGTGGCCCGGGGATACCTGGAGCTGATAAGGAACACGCCGCTCCTCATCCAGCTCTTCTTCCTTTATTTCGTCATCTCCCCCATCGTGGGGATCAATGCCTTTGTCTCGGCCGTAATCGCGCTCAGCCTCTTCGAGGGCGCCTACATCTCAGAGATCTTCCGGTCCGGCATCGAGGCCGTGCAGAAGGGGCAGTGGGAGGCGGGCCTCGGGTCGGGCCTCAGCGTCTTTGAGGTCTACCGGTTCGTGGTGCTGCCCCAGGCGGTGCGGAACATCCTGCCGCCGCTCACC
>CAZNGL010000111.1:0-9850 GCA_964572405.1 uncultured Bacteriovoracaceae bacterium | reverse complement strand
CTGCGGATCAACACCGTGGTGGCCGGGGCCACCATGGGTATGCGCCTCGACGAGCTCTACACCCTCGACACCGCCTATGCGCCGCCCGTCTCCCCGGTGTGGGACCCGCTGGTGGTGGCGGCCAGGAGCGGCATGAGATAGCCGGAGTGCATGTGCATGCCGGCCCTTACTTGAACCCGCTGAAATCCACGCCCCTGAACCTGCCGCGCTCGTCGAACCAAGCCTCCTCGGTAAAGGGCGGGGGCGAGACCTTGCTTGCGTCCTTCCGCACCAGGCCGATGGCCTGAACCGGGCAGGTGCTGATGCACAGCCCGCACCCGATGCACTGCTCGGGCGTGACGCGGTAGACGTCGTCCTCCTCTTTGATGGCATTCACCTGGCAGCGCTCCTGGCTGCAGACGCCGCACCCGATGCAGGTGTCCTGGTCGATGACGGCGTAGCAGGGCGAGTTCACCACGTCCCAGGCAGGGATGCCCAGCTTGTTGATGGACCGCAGCACACCGCAGCAGCACGAGCAGCAGTTGCAGATGAAGAACTGGCCGTTCTGCAGGTTGTTCGTCAAGTGCACCAGGCCGGCATCCTCGCACATCTTCAGCAGTTCGTAGGCCTGCTCCCTGGTGATCACCCGTCCGACGGGCGACTTGTCGAACACCCCGGGCACCGGCGCCACGGCCAGGCAGACTTCAATGGGCTTCTCGCAGGGCTCGCCCATGATGCCCCGCTCCTTCTTGCAGATGCACTCGTTCACCATGAAGGCCTGGCTTTTCTCGATGAGCGCCGATACCTTCTCGTAGGGAAGGGCCTCCTGTCCCGGCGTGAGGGTCTCCTCGACGGGGAGCACCTGCATGAGCTGGGGCTTGTTCGCGAAGAACTGCCGGCCGAAGACGGGCATGTAGACCTCGGCCAGCTCCGCCATCTCCCTGTCCATGCGGCCGAGCTGGAATTCGTAGATCCCGAACACCCAGGGCAGCATCTTGAAGTACCATTGATCGCCGAACTGGATGGCGAAGAGCTGTCCATGCTGGCCCATGCGGATGAGCCTGGCGAGCAGGCCTTCCAGGGGCCGACCCGTTCGCTGGGCCACCTGCTCGGCGGTCTCGAAGCTGAGCCGCATGTCGCAGAAGAGCTCGGCCTCCTCGGGCTCGAAGATCTTTCTCAACAGGGCGATCTCCTCCCCGGTCTCGGTCCTCGGGAACCCGTTGGGCAGGGTGTCCAGCACCGTGGCCAGCCGCTCGTAGACGTCTGCGTGGGTATTCATGCTCGTTTTCTCCTTTTCTTTTCTGTGTGCACACGCGGTGTGACATGGCCCTTGATCTTCCCGAAGAAGGGGCAGGATGACCCCCCTGCGGGCCGGCAACGCTCCCCGGTGATGATGAGCGCGCCCGTGTCCATGAGGACCTGTGTGATCTCGGATTCGTTCATGGGCTCGATGACCGCGCTGTTCATGAGCACAGCCAGGCCGTGGGAGAAGACCCACATCCTGGAGAGAACATCCCTGCGCTGTTTCAGGGAAAGGCCTTCCATGATCTCTTCGTGCTCCAGGCGTTCCATGAGGGCATCGAAGACATAGCCGCGGTATTTCCGTGCCCGCTGTTCGTCGTCTTCCGTCCCGGGCTCCCTGAAATACATCATCCGGAAAAGGTTCTTCTCATCCTGGGCGAACATGACGTAGCCCACGCCCATGTCCAGGAACCCGAACCCCGACCATTTCCGTATCTGGTAGCCCAGCAGGACGTCGCTCGCCTTCTTCGCGATGGAGTCCTCGATGTTCTTCATGGACTTCAGGGCCGAGTAGATGGGCATGGTGGATGACCCCAGTTGCCGGGCTATGGAGCGCGCGGTGCACCGCTCCCGGCCTTCCTTCCGGATGACCTGGAAGGCCGCTTCGATGATGTCTTCGGGGGAGAACTTCTTGCTCGGCATGGCCCACCTGATAAAAACACATGTTATATAACAAATGTTATAATGTCAAGGGCAACATACATCACTGCCTCCGGGGTTGAGCCCCCCGGCGTCACGCGGGCGCGTCGAGGACCTCCCCGTGCCGTGAGCAGTTCCCTCACATGACCGACATGATCTTGGTCAGCTTGGTGAGCAGGATGGGGTGGGTGAACATGCCCTGGATCCTGAGCTCGCCCGAGGCCAGCTGCTTGAGCACGTTGAGCCCCGCCTCGTCGAAGTAGTAGGGCAGGCCGAACTTGATGGAGATGGCGTTCAGCGAGATGATCTTCTCCGAGCTCGAGTTGATGACGAGGTCCGGCTTGCCCACGATGCCGGGCTCGATCCGCACCCTGCCTCCGGCGAAGATCATGGTGATGGCCGCCTCGATGTCCGGGAGGTTCAGCCCGACAACGCCCCACATGCTCCGGAAGGTCTTCATCTTGTCCGGCTTCTGCTGGAGATTGGACGAGAGCAGGTCGGTGATGACAGAAGAAAAGGGAACCTCTTCCGCACGGTTTTCCACAATGGTATCAGCCATGGTCTGTTCCTCCGGGGATGTCGTATCTGCAGGGCGAAGGAGGCCCCTGAGGCCCCCCTCGCCGGTTCATGCTTAGAGCACCTTCTTGTAGATCTCGAGGACCTCGGACGCGTCGAGGACGAGCCTCGGGTTGTTCACGATGGCACCGTCGCCCAGGCTGAGGTCCGCGGCCTTGACGATGTCCTTCTCGGCCACCTTCATCTCGGAGAGCTTCTGGGGGTGTCCTATCCTCTTGGTGAAGTCTCTCACGGCGGCGATTCCCGCCCTGGCCGCCTCCATGTCGTCCATGCCCTTCTCCCGGACGCCCATGGCCTCGGCCACCATGGCATAGGCCTCGGGGCAGCTCTCCAGGTTGAACTCCATGCAGTCTGCAAGCAGGATGCCGTTGGCGATGCCGTGGGGCACATGGGCCACCGCGCCGATGGAGTGCGCGAGGGCGTGGACGTTGCCCACGCCGGCGATGCTGAAGGCCCACCCGGCCATGGTGGCCGCGATCTGTACCTGGCCGCGGGCCACGAGGTCGTCCCCCGTTTCCACACACACCGGCAGGTAGCGGGTCAAAAGCCGGATGGCGTGCAGCGCCATGCCGTCGGTGATGGGCTCGTGCGGGATGGCATGCAGCGCCTCGACGGCGTGCGTCATGGCGTCCATGCCCGTTCCCGCGGTGAGGAGCTTGGGCAGCTTGGCCGTCATCTTGGGGTCGAGGATGCCGAGGCGGGGGATGTTGAAGTTCTCCACCATGAGCCGCTTCTGGCCCATCTCCTTGTCCATGATCACCGCCGCGTTCGTCACCTCGCTGCCCGTACCGGCGGTGGTGGGGATCACCACGTGGGGGGTCTGGGGCCTCGACAGGAGCTGCACCCCTCCGAAGTCCCTGAGCGATCCGCCCTCGGTGAGCAGGATACAGACGCCCTTGGCCGTGTCGATGACGCTGCCGCCGCCCACGCTGATGACGATGTCCGCGCCGTTCTTTTTTGCAAATGCTGCGCAGGCGTCCACCACCTCCACCCCGGTGTCCTGGGGGATGTCGCTGAACACGCCCACGCACTTGCCGCCCAGGGCCTTGAGGATGTGATCCAGGAGGCCCGCCTTGATGATGCCCTCGTCCGTGATCACAATAGCCTTGGTCCCGCCGATGGAGCTCATCTCGATCTCCACGTCCTTGGACGAGTCGATGCCGAAGACGATCTTGGTGGGGCCGTAGTAATTGAATGACAGATCGGAATCGTATGTCATGCCGCTCTCCTTACATGGTTCCGCTCCAGGCCGCGCCCGTCGGCCCCCTCTGGCAGGCGGACGACGGGGGTGTCCCTTCGCTACGCCTCATCGGGCCACTGGGTGTCCACCCTTCCCAGGATGTCGATGACCTTGTTGACGACCTTTATGTTCCTCACCACGTAGGGGAGGTCTCCCTTCATCTTGAGCTTGCCCTGGAGCAGCGCCTTGGTGGCGTCGAGCTCCTTGAGGGCCACCTGCTTCCAGCGCGCATAGTCGCCGGTCATGACGAACTTTGCGCTCTCGGCCTTGGCCTTGTCGCAGACCACGAACTCGCCCACGTCGCCGTGCCAGTAGTCCTGGAAGAGGTAGATCGTCTCCGGCACGCCCTTGCTGGGGTCAGGGTTCACGATGAGCGACACGCTGCCCTCCCAGTCCTTTGCCACGGTCTTGTACTCGGGGTCGGCGACGATGGCCGCCTTGTACGCATCCATCCACTCCTGGGTCATTGCCTTTACCTTTGCCATATGGGGACACCTCCTTCTTGGATAAAGTGTGTTATGCGTAGAGCCTGTTTTTCAGGTCGTTGAGGCCGAGTTCTGCAAGCTTCTCGGGCAGCGGATACCCGCGGTCGTCAAGTCCCCTGATGGCATAGTATTCGCTCAGGAGCTTCGCTACGTCGGGGATGGACCCGGCGGCCCCGCCGTCTTCCAGGGCGGTGAGGAGCTTCTTGGGCAGGGCGTCGTCCTTCCTGGTGATGCCCAGCAGGTTGTTGATGCCGCGCTTGAGCGTCCAGTCGCGCATGCCGGTCCGCAGGAGCTCGTCCTTGGACAGGTTGAACCCGGTGATGGCGTTGAACGCGTTCAGGATGGTCTGGGGCTTCAGGATGTCCACCAGGTAGTGGCAGATGGACAGGGAGTTGCCCAGGATGCCGTAGTTCTCCGAGTTGAAGACCAGCATGGCCTTGTCATCGCTGGTGGTGCCCTGGTAGTCGTCCTTCATGTCGAAGAGCTCCGGCCAGGACGCCATGCCCTGCTCCGTGGCGAGCACCGCGTGCTGGAGGTGACAGGCGCCCCGGTTGGACATCATGTAGGCCAGGCCCATGCCGTGGAAGCCCCGGGGATCGTGCATGGGGGCCTCCAGGCCCTTGACGTGGACCACGAGCTCCTCGGCGCCCCTGCCGATCTTCCGGGCCGCCTTCAGGCTGCCCTCGGCCAGGATGTCGCCGAAGCCCTCACGGTAGGCGATTTTCCTGATGAGCGGCATCACCGCCTCCATGTTGCCCCAGGTGAGGTCAAGGCCGTCGACGTCGTCCTTCGTGAGGGCGCCCTTCTCGTAGAGTTCCATGGCCAGGGCGATGGCGGATCCGCAGCTGATGGTGTCCATGCCGTAGCGGTTGCAGAGCTCGTTGGCCTTGATGACCGCAGCCAGGTCCGGGTTCATCATCATGGTGCCGAAGGTCCCGCAGGTTTCGTACTCTGGGCCCGGACCCTCCTCGGTCTTGAACGGACCGTCGTCCACCTTGACCACCCGCTTGCACGCCACGGGGCAGTTGGCACAGGCGTGCTCCTTGGTGAGGTACTTCTCCCGCATGGTGGGTCCGGAGAGGTTGCTCGAGAGCTCGAAGTCCTGGCCCACGGTCCAGTTCTTGATGGGCACGTCGCCGTTGATCATGCCCAGATCCATGTTGGCGTCCGAGCCCATGAGGTGCAGCCCGTCGGCAAGGGCGGATTCCTTCACCTCTGCAACGGCCTCCTTGAAGGCAGCCTTGTAGGCCTCGTCGTCGAACCTGTCCGGCCTGGCGGAGCCCCGCACCACGATGGCCTTGAGCCTCTTGGAACCCATGACCGCGCCCAGGCCGGTCCTGCCGCTGAAGTGCCCCTTGTCGTTGCCGATGGCCGCGATCTTCACGAGGTGCTCGCCCGCCTGGCCGATGGCGAGGACCTTGAGCCTGGAATCTTCCCTCTTGAGGATATCCGTGGCCTCGTACACGTCCCTGCCCCACAGGGAAGAGGCGTCCAGCAGTTCCACCTGGCCGTCCACGATGGACAGGGTCACGGGGGACTTCGCGATCCCGTCAATCACGATGCCGTCGTAGCCCGCGCGTTTCAGCTCTGGCCCGAAGGTGCCGCCGCACGCCGATTCGCCCCAGATACCCGTCTGGGGTGCCTTGGCGCAGATGGAGAACCGCGAGGTGCCCGGGAATCCGCTGGCCACCATGGGGCCGGTCATGATCATGAGCGGGTTCTGCTCGGAGAGGGGATCCGCATCCAGGGGGTATCGATCGAAGAAGATCTTTGCGGCCAGCGAGCTCCCGCCGAGGAAATCCCTGAGCACCGCCTCGTCCACCGTGAAATCACTCCACGTGCCTTCTGAAAGATGTACCAGGAGAAACTTGCCTGCGTAGCCTCTGGGCATGGATGTATCCCCCTTGAGATGAGATGTCATTCTCATAATAAAAGCATACCACCCCGCTGACAATAGAAGGTGAAACGAATATTCTGTCCCGGGACCTCGGAGGGGACGATAGCAATGATTGCTACAGCAGGGGATACGGTGTCGTCGATAAATAAAATATGATTGATAAGACGAGAGGATAGATCAGCTGATCAGAAATATACATTGTTCAGCATATCGAAAAAAGGAAATCCCCTGCGTACTCACTGCCTCTCCACCCAGTGCACGGCGTAGCGCACGAGCTCGGCGGCGTTCTTCAGGTTGAGCTTTTCCTTTATCCGCTCGCGGTAGGTGCTGATGGTACTCACCGAGAGATTCATCTCGGCGGCGATGTCTCCCGTGGACCTTCCCTGACCGATCATCCTCAGCACGGCGATCTCGCGGTCGGACAGGGTTTCCACGGGTGACTTGTCCAGGGTCTCCTGGCCGGATCGAACCCGGTTGAGGAGGTTGTCCATGATGTCCTGGCTGACGTAGATATTGCCTGCCAGGATGTGCCGGATCGCCTTGACGATGGAACGGGAGGTCTCCTGCTTCATGATGTACCCCTGGGCCCCCGCCTGGATGGAGCGCTCGGCGTAGAGGAGTTCGTCGTGCATGGACAGGACCAGCATCTTCATGCCCCTGTGGTGGGTGCTGATCTCCTTGACCAGGTCCATGCCGTTGCTCTTCTTCAGGGTGATGTCGATGATTGCCAGGTCCGGGTGCAGCCTCCGGATCAGCTCCCTCGCCGTGTCCACGTCTTCCGCCTCTGCGCAGACCGTGAGGTCGTGCTCGTGGTTGATGAGCTCCCTGATGCCCAGCCGGAAGATTTCGTGGTCTTCCACGATGAGGATCCTCGTCTTGTTGGATGCGATCATGGCTCCGTCCCCGTGCCCCTCTTTGCGGCATCGTGCGTCTCGTGGATGAACGACAGGGTCACCGTCGTCCCGAGCGCTGCGCCGCTCGCGATCTTCAGGTCCGCGCCGATCATGGCCGCGCGGAACCTCATGATCTTCAATCCCATACCCTGGGTGCCCTCATCAAGACAGAATCCGCGGCCGTTGTCCTTGATGGTCAGGGTGACCAGCTGGTCCCGGTATGCCAGGTCGATGGTCACCCTGTCGGCATGGCCGTGTCTGATGGCGTTGTAGGCCGCCTCGTGCACGATGTAGTAGATGTGCGTGCACGCGGTGATGTCGTCCACCAGGATGGAGCGGCCATAGGTGAAGGTGCAGTCGATGCCGTAGACCTCCTTGATGTTTGACGCCATCTCCTGGAGCAGTGACTCCAGCCCGTGATCCGCCAGGAACAGCGGGCACAGGCCGCGGGACAGTCTCCTGGTCTTGGCGATGGCCTCCTCGATGAGCGAGCGGATCTTCTCCACGTCGTCCGTGGAGGGGATGATCTTCTCCTGGAGCTTCTTCTTGAGCAGCTCGCTCATCACCTCGATGCCGATGAGGTGCGGCCCCAGGTCGTCGTGGAGGTCCTGGCCGATCTTCTGTCGCTCCTTCTCGCTGATGAGGAGGATCTCCTTCTCCAGGGCCTTCTTCTCGGTCACGTCCTCGATGGTGGCTATCATGCACGATTCGTCAGCCAGCATGATCGTCTCCGCGGAGATGGTCACCATGCGGATGTCCCCTGCCGGCGTCAGAAACTCGGTCTCGAAATTCCTGAGGCGCCCCTCCTCGATGAGGGCCTGCACCATCCTGTCATAGTCGGCGGTCGTCAGGAAGAGGTCCATTTCGGTGACGGCCCTCCCCACGACCTGGAGGCGTGACAACCCGGAGATCTTCACGAAGCTGTCGTTCACATCCACGAAGATGCCGCCGGAGAGCTTGACGATGACGATACCCACCGGGCTCGACCCGAAGGCCTTGGCGAACATTTCCTCGGAGTTGCGCAGCGATGCCGCAAGCACGTTCACGGACTGGCTGATGATGCCGATCTCGCCCTTCGTCAGCAGCGGGATAGGATCCACCTGGAGGTTCCCCTTTTCCAGTTCCTCCAGGGTGTCCACCGTCATCTTCAGGCCCGACTGGATCCCCGCGTTGGACTCGTAGACCGTGACGAGGATGGCGGCCAGGGACAGCAGGAGGATGATGAACACGTGCACGGGAAGGCCGCTCAGGCTGACCACTCCGAGCCGGGACAGGAACAGGAAGTGTCCCAGGGTGACCAGCGGGATGATGAGCACCGAGACCACGATGGCGGTGGTCCTGAACGAGACGCTGAACAGGGTGTAGGAATTGCGGGGAAGCTGCACGCCCCTCATACGCTCGTCCATGAGGACCGGCGAGAGGAGGTGCTCGGTGGTGCAGTAGGATATGACGCTGTTGATGGGGATGCACAGCAGCAGGATGAAGAAGACCGGTATGGTCTCGGTGAAGGTTATCCCCACCCAGGACTGCATGATCAGATAGTTGCACAACAGGCCGAGCACCCACCTCAGCACGATGACGAAGCTCTCGGTGGCGGGATAGGAGAGGAGTTCGAGCTTGACGGAGGCATAGTCCTCTGGACCTCTTTCCAGCTCTTCCAGGATGCCGGAGAGTTTCCAGATGCGCACCGACATGCCGAAGAGGGTGGCGAGCGTTGCGGAAATGACGGCGGAAAGGATGAGGGAGAAGAGCTTGTCACCGCTGTATCCGCCCGCGATGGTGCCGTAGTAGACGGCCAGCGGCACGACGATGAGGTTGATGTAGAGCTCGAGGCGGATGGTGAGCCTGGCGATGAGTCTCCGGGGTGATATGCAAGGATTCACGGTGCATCCCTTCTTGCACGGAGAAGAGACAGGCTGCGCGACCATGGGGAGGAGCGCATCGCTTCAGAACTCGCAGGAGAAGTGGATGGCATGGGGAGAATCTGGTCCTGTCTCGCGGCCGAGGCTGATGTAACCGCGCATGCCGATGACGGCCTCGTCCTGGTGGACCAGGAGGGGCTTCTCGCCCTCGTGGCTGATATAGGTCCCGTTGGTGCTCTGGTCGATGAGCACGAACTTGCCCCGCTGGTATTCGATGCGGGCGTGGGACCTGGAGGCGATGACGTCTTCAACCACGATGTCGTTCTGGGCGTGTCTCCCCAGGGTTACGACCGGGTTCACCTTGTCCACGTAGATGTCCGTATCCCCGGTCTTCAGGCGGAGCCGGCTGAAGAGGATCTGCAGGGTGATGTCCCTGGACAGCGCCATGGTCTGATCGTTCTCGTCCCACACGATCTCGTGGATGGTGAACTCGCCGCCCTTTCCCTTGATGGTGGTCCTGGTGAGGCATTTCACGCTCACCTGGCACTCGGGAGCCAGCATGTCGATGGTCTGCTGGGTGGTGATGATCTGCCTGGGCTTTGCCAGGGAGACCATCCGTGAGGCGACGTTCACCGCATCGCCGAACACGTCTCCACCCTGCCGGATGACCGGCCCCATGTGGATGCCCACGCGGATATTCGGAGAGAGCTGCTTTTTCGAGGGGACCTGGGGCATGGCGTCGATGGCCTTGTGCATCCCGATGGCCGCGGCGATGGCCTGCTCGGCGGTTTCGAAGGTGCACAGGACCTCGTCGCCGATGGTCTTGATGATGGTCCCCTGGTAGCGGGCCACGACCTCGGACAGCACACAGAGGCAGGTGCTGACGAGCTGGTGGGCGCGCTCGTCGCCGAGTCTGTCGTACAGGGTCGTGCTGCCTGATATGTCGGCGAACAGGATCGCCAGGGCGGTGGTTTCCT
>CAZNGL010000110.1:0-9952 GCA_964572405.1 uncultured Bacteriovoracaceae bacterium | reverse complement strand
TCAATTATGGCCCCTGCACCACACTATGGTGCAAAAGCATAAGGGGCACGGGCAATGAGGGCGCGGCATGCATGGGAGGGGTGGCAGGTATCAACATGAAATAACGACATAAAATAGTTCTTTTCCTTGTGGCATGGCATTCGCAATCCCCAGGGAAAACCCCATGCGGGGGTCGAGTGTGGAACCAGAAGAGAAGAACAGCAAAACCTGCGCGTTCTGCCACGACAGGGAGGCAGTCACCGAGTGCGACGGGTGCATGAGCCCGCTGTGCAAGAAGTGCCGCAGCATCGAGATATGGCGGACATCGGACAAGGAGGTATGCGTGAGGAACTTCTGCCCCCAGTGCCGTGAGGATCCGTCCGTGAATCCCCACGCAAAGGAAGGGTCTCGGGTGTTCGGCCTGGGCCAGATCACCGACATGGTGAACCAGGAGCAGGGAAAGGGCGGCAGGTTCACCATCCGCATCAAGATATCATGATCTATGGTATTTGCACCATAAATACAGAGCGGGTTTATGGTTTCATCACCGTATCAAGGGGATACATGCTTTTCTAAAACAAGTAATATCAATAAGATAAATGCGACGAGCCGGGTGGCACACATCTCGCAATAGTGCTGGCAACGACGAAAGAGAGGAATCGCCAATACTCGAGAAGACAAGTTCTTAACTGAAACCTCCTTTTTGATGCCAGAAGAAGGGACACACCATTCCGCAACCGTCCCCACACCTGATTCTTCTGGCATTTTTTTTGTCCTCAGCAGGAATGGGCCATCCGTGAAAGGGTCGCGTGAAATATTGGTTGGGACGCACATTATTCCTTGACAACCCGGGTCAATTTCATTAATAGCTCACCATTCTTCAGTACAACCATGTGTTCGAGGTGCATCATGTATGCGGTGATAAGAACAGGCGGGAAGCAGTACAGGGTGGAAGAGGGCGATATCCTCCGCGTGGAGAAGCTCGAGGCCGGAAAGGGCGACACGGTGACCTTCGGTGATGTCCTGCTCATCGGCGGCGACAGCCTGGAAGTGGGCTCTCCCACGGTCAAGGGAGCCCAGGTGAGCGCCTCGGTGATCCGGCAGTTCAGGGACAAGAAGATCGTGGTGTTCAAGATGAAGCGCCGCAAGAGGTACCACAAGAAGCAGGGCCACCGGCAGTACCTCACCGAAGTGCGCATCACCAAGATCGCCAAAGACTAGGAGGCGTTGTTGAGCCATGGCACATAAGAAATCCGGCGGAACATCACGCAACGGCAGGGATACTGCGGGCAAGCGTCTCGGCGTCAAGCGGTTTGCGGGCCAGGAGGTCACGGCGGGAAGCATCCTGGTGCGCCAGCGCGGGACCAGGATCCACCCCGGCGAGAACGTAGGCTGCGGCAGGGACTACACCCTGTTCGCCCTCAAAGACGGTGTTGTGAAATTCGAGACCCAGCTGAGCAAGAACAAGAAGGTGAAGGTCGTATCCATAGCCGCCTAGCCTATGGACTTCATTGACGAGTCCAGGATCTTCGTAAAGGCGGGCAGGGGCGGCGACGGTTGTTGTTCCTTTCGAAGAGAGAAGTACATCCCCAAGGGCGGTCCTGACGGGGGCGACGGCGGCAAGGGCGGAGACGTCATCATCCAGGCCAGCCCCCACTACCACACGCTCCTCGACCAGCGGTACCACCCCCACTACAAGGCCAAGAAAGGCAGGCACGGCACGGGCAAGAACTGCACGGGCAGGTCCGGCGAAGACCTTGTCATCCCCGTCCCGGTGGGCACCCAGATAAAGGACATCGAGACCGGTGAGCTCATTGCAGACCTGGTGAAGCCGGGCCAGCAGGTCGTGGTGGCCCGGGGCGGAAGGGGCGGCAGGGGCAATGCCCGGTTCGCAACTCCCACCCGCCAGGCACCGAGGTACTGCGAGACCGGCGAAGACGGCGAAGAGAAGTCCTTCCGGCTCGTGCTCAAGCTCCTGGCCGACGTGGGACTGGTGGGCTTCCCCAATGCCGGCAAGTCCACCCTCATCTCGAAGATTTCCAGCGCCAGGCCCAAGATCGCCGACTACCCCTTCACCACCCTGGTGCCCAACCTGGGCGTGGTGCGGCACAAGGGCGAGGACTTCGTGGTGGCGGACATCCCGGGCATCATCGAGGGGGCGCACGCAGGCACCGGCCTCGGACTGCGCTTTCTCAGACACATCGAGCGGACCCGGGTCATCCTCTACCTCGTGGACCTCTCACCGGACACCGGCAGGGAACCGGCCCGCGAGCTGGAGATCCTCATGCACGAGCTGCGGGAGTATTCGCGGGAGCTGCTTTCAAGAAAACAGATCGTGGTTTTCAACAAGTGCGACCTCACCGGCGCCGGGGAACGCGCCAAAGAAGCTGTTGCCTTTGTCCGGAGCACGGGGTATCCTTTTTTCACCGCCTCGGCCCTGAGCGGGCTCGGGCTCGAGGCCATACTGGACCATATCGTGAAGGAACTGCATGAAGTCAGGAACCAGGTCAGGACTGAAGAAGTGTAAACGGATCCTCATCAAGATCGGGTCCCAGGTGCTCAACACGGGCCAGGGCCTGAACAACCGCGTCATCGAGCGACTCTGCGACGACCTTTCCCTCATGATGGACAGGGGCAGGGAGTTCGCCCTGGTCACCTCGGGCGCCATCGCCGAGGGCAGAGCCATCATGCGCATCGGCGATGCGAAGACCGCCCTGTCCAAGAAGCAGGCCCTGGCGGCCATCGGGCAGGGGAGCCTCATGCGGGCCTACACCGACGCCTTCCGCCGCTACGGCTACACCGCGGCCCAGATCCTCATCACCCGGGAGGACCTGGACAACCGGAGGCGGTACCTGAACATCCGCAACACCCTGTCATCGCTCTTCGAGATGGGCGCGGTTCCCGTCATCAACGAGAACGACACCGTTGCCACCGAGGAGATCCAGTTCACGGACAACGACATGCTCTCAGCCATGATCCTCCCCCTGGTGGAGGCCCACATGCTCGTCATCCTCACCGACATCGAGGGCATCTACTCCAAGGACCCCAAGGCCCACGACGACGCCGCCATCATCCGTGAGATCCCCGAGCTGAGGCCCAAGGACCTCAAGGTCTATGGCGAGGGCGGCAACCCCCTGGGCAGGGGGGGCATCAAGTCGAAGCTCCAGGCCGCGTACCGGGCCTCCATGCTGGGGGTGCCCACGGTCATCGCATCGGCCTATACACCCCAGGTGATCGGCTCCATCCTCGAGGGCATGGAGGTGGGTACCTTCGTGCACCCCAAGAGGAAGGCCACGCTCTCCCAGAAGGAACACTGGCTTGGCTTCGTGTCCAGGCCCAAGGGCAGGGTCATTGTGGACGAGGGCGCCGCCGCCGTGGTCCTCACCAAGGGGAAGAGCCTGCTTCCGGTGGGCGTGGTGGCGGTGGACGGGAGCTTCCTGGCCGGAGACCCCGTGGAGATCGTCCAGCAGGGAGGGGAAGCCATCGCCATCGGCCTGAGCAACTTCGCAGCCGACGAGATCATCAAGATCATGGGCGCCAGCACCAAGGACCTGCCCATGATCCTCGACTACGACTGCGACGACGAGGTGGTGCACCGGAATAATATGATCCTGAGAAAGGAGATCCTGTAGTGACCGAGACACAGATCACGGCCATCGCCGAGGCGGCCAGGAAGGCATCCAGGACCCTGGCAGGCCTTTCCAGTGTGGCCAAGGCCAAGGCGCTTCATGACATGGCCGCATCCCTGCGGCAGGGGGAGGAGTTCCTGAAGCAGGAGAACGCCCGCGACCTCGAATCGGCCCGCACGACGGGCCTGAGCGCGGCCATGATCGACCGTCTCACCCTGAGCGATGCCGTCATCGAGGGTATGGCCAGGGCCATCGAGGAGATCGCGGAGCTGCCCGACCCGGTGGGCACCATCACGGGCATGACCCGCAGGCCCAACGGACTCCTCGTGGGCAGGATGCGCATCCCCTTGGGCGTGGTGGCCATCATCTACGAGTCCCGCCCCAACGTCACCGCAGACGCGGCGGCCCTGTGCCTGAAGTCGGGCAATGCCGTGATCCTCCGGGGAGGGTCCGAGGCCTTCAACTCGAACGCGGCCATCGTGAAGCTCCTCGCCGGCTCGCTGGCACGCTCCGGCATCGACCCGGCGGTCATCGGCTTCATTCCCGTGACGGACCGGCAGGCCATCATGGACATGCTCAAGCTGGAGGATTTCATCGACCTCGTCATCCCCCGGGGCGGTGAGGGCCTCATCAGGACCGTTGCCGAGAACTCACGGATCCCGGTGCTCAAGCACTACAAGGGGGTGTGCCACGTCTTCGTCGACCGGCAGGCCGACCTGGAGAAGGCCTACCGGATCACGCTCAATGCCAAGGTCCAGCGGCCCGGCGTCTGCAACGCCGCCGAGACCCTGCTCGTCGACTCCCCCATCGCCGGAATCTTCCTGCCGAAGATGGCGGAGCTCTTCCGGGAGCACGGCGTGGAGATGAGAGGCTGCGGCAAGTCCCGGGCGTACCTGCCCGACATGAAGCCCGCCACCGAGGACGACTGGTACGCCGAGTTCCTCGACCTCGTCATCGCGGTGAAGATCGTGGACAACCTCCAGGAGGCCGTCGACCACATCGAGAAGTATGGCTCCAACCACACCGAGGCCATCATCACGGAGAACTACACCAGGGCCATGGAGTTCCTGAACCAGGTGGACTCCTCCACGGTGCTGGTGAACGCGAGCACCCGGTTCTCGGACGGCGGCGAGTTCGGCCTGGGGGCGGAGGTGGGCATCAGCACCTCCAAGATCCACGCGTACGGTCCCATGGGCATCGAGGACCTCACCATCCAGAAGTTCGTCTGCTTCGGGGACGGCCAGATCAGGCAATGAGGCTGGGAATCTTCGGCGGAACCTTCAACCCCGTCCACATCGGGCACCTGCGTGCCTGCGAGGAGGTGAGGGAAGAGCTGGACCTGGACAGGATCGTCTTCGTGCCGTCCCGCCTGCCGCCCCACAAGGACCTTGACGGCGGCGTGGAGGGGGCGAGGCGGCTCGAGATCGTGAGGCTCTCGCTGAAGGACAATCCGCACTTCGAGGTCTCCTCCTTCGAGGTGGAGCGGCCGGGCAGATCCTACTCCATCCGCACCATCGAGCACATGCGCACCCTGTACGGGTGCACGCCGCACTTCATCCTGGGCCGTGACGCCTTCAACGAGATCAGCACGTGGTACGGGGCCCCCAGCCTCTTCGACCTGGCCCATTTCGTGGTCATGTCCAGGCCCGATACGCCGAGACATCCCCTGGAAGACGTGCTTGGGTCCTCGGCAGCGCGCTTCCGGCAGACCGGGCGGGGGTTCATCAACGAGCTCGGCAACGAGATCGTGTTCGTGGACGTCACCCCCTATGCCGTGTCCTCCTCCCAGATACGGGACCTGTGCAGGCAGGGGAAGTCCATCCGGTACCTGGTGGCCGGTGAGGCCCACGCGTACATCACCAGGGAAAGGATCTACTCGTAGATGAAACTTCAGTGGGACCAGCTGGTCTCTGCCCTCGAGGACAAGAAGGCCACGGACGTCCGTGTGCTGGACGTGCGGGGCGTATGCTCCTTCACCGATTACATCATCATCTGCACCGGCATGTCGGACCGCCAGATCAGGGCCATGGCCGAGCACGTCATGGAGACCTTCGGGAAACCCTTCGGCAGGGAAGGGGTCGAACAGGGAAGGTGGGTCCTCCTGGACTATGTGGATGTGGTGATCCACATGTTCCAGCAGGATATCCGCTCGTACTACGACATGGAAGGCATGTGGTACGAGGCCAAGAGGCTCAGGTAGGTGAGGCTGGTCTTCTGCTTTACCGGCAGGACCCACCGTGGCCCGGTCAGGGAACTGGTGGAGGAATACTCCTCGCGGATCAGGAAGTATGCCCCGGTGGAGATCATCGAGCCCAAGACCCTGAAGCCGCAGAGAAGGGACGGGCTCCACGTCGTGCTCGCCCCGGACGGCACGACGCTCACGTCGGAGGGCCTGGCCGCCCTGATCGAACGGACGCAGACCTCCGGCACCAGGCACCTCTTCTTCTACACCGGCGGTCCCGAGGGGCTGCCCCGGGATGTCGCGGCCGCCGCGGACATGTCGTGGTCGCTGTCGGGCATGACCTTCAACCACCAGCTCGTGCGGGTCATGCTCATGGAACAGGTCTACCGCGCCTTCACCATCATCCGGGGAGAACCCTACCACAAGTAGTGAAGGGTCTGTATGCAATTGTCAAAACTTTCACGGAGTTCACCCAACTTGATCATTGCTCTTGTACAGGGGTTCGATGTATTATAAGGGGAAAAAGAAAAGACGGTTCTCAAGCTAACTGAAGTCCGTCTCGCAGATGCTTACATGGAGGGGTCATGATTTATCTGAAGATTATGGAAGTTTTAAAGAGCGACGCAGAACAGCTGTCACGAAGGGTTGTGAATGACCTGCTGAACCGGGGAGAGACGGAGTATCACAAGAAGTATTCCCAGGAGATCATGTACGAGCGGGTGTACGACGTGTACAGCACCCTGGGATACTGGCTCGACAGGGCCCGCCCCAAGGAGGAGATCCGCAAGCACTTCAGCGAGATCGGCAAGAAGCGCTTCGAGGAGGGTATCCCGCTGCACGAGGTGATCATGTTCCTCATGCTCATCAAGCGTCACCTCTGGCTGTACTTGCTGGAGAAGCATTTCTTCGAGAACTCCTACGAGCTCATGAAGAGCCTCGAGATGAACAACAGGGTCGTGCTCTTCTTCGACCGGGCCATCCTGGCAGCCACCATGGGGTACGAGACCGAGCTCGTGAAGTACGTGGAGTCCTGCAAGGAAGAGGGGCTTCTGAGCAAGTTCTTCAAGAAGAAGTAGGAAACACACGTGCGAACCGAGGGCATGACCCCACATGCCCGTACCGGATGCCTGCAGCGAACGGCGCATGGACCGCGATGGCGAGAGCTCGGGCCACGCAGGGGGTGAACCTTCCGGCGGTGAAGGTCGGGAAGAACCCCGAAGACGAACCATGAATCCATCCATGAGGGAGGCTGTATGATATCGGAAAAGATCGTCGACATGATCAAGGAGAATGCCGACACCCTGACGAACAGGCTCTGCAAGGACCTGCTGAGCCGCGAGGAAACCAAGGCGTACCGGAAGCTGGACAAGGACATCGTGTACGAGCGCGTGTACGATGTGTACAGCCGCCTGGATTCATGGCTTGCGGGCGACAAGAAAAAGGGCGAGCTCAAGGCCCATTACAAGAAGCTCGGTGTCACCAGGTACCACGAAGGCATCCCGCTGACAGACGTGGTCATGGCCCTCATGCTCATCAAGCGTCACCTGTGGCTCTATGTCCAGGAGACGCACTTCTTCGAATCGTCGTTCCAGCTCATGCAGGCCCTCGAGTTCAACAACCGCGTGGTCCTCTTCTTCGACCGGGCCATCTACTTCACCTGCCTGGGGTACCAGGAAGAGGAGCTGAAGTGCCAGGGAAAGCCCAAAGAGGGCATCATGGCCAAGATGTTCCATTAATCAGGGGAGGGTCGTTCCCGGCGTGTCAGTCCATATCGAAGGCGACCCTGATCTTGAAGACCCTCCGGGCGGGAAGGGAGAGTACCCGAATACCCAGACGTGCCTCGATCTGAGAGACGATATCGCGCAGGCGGTCTTCGCTCGGGGCTATGACGGTGAACCAGCAGTTCGGGTGACCCGAGCGCAGGTAGTTGTGGGTCACCTCCTCATATGCACCCACCACTGCAGCATATTCTTCCACTGAGGAGGGGGCTATGTCCGCAGCGCACAGCACGGAGGGCCACCCGAGACTGCGCGGATCGAGCACGGCGCCGATGCGACGGATGATGCCGCGCGATTTCAGGGCTTTGGTGCGGTCCACGGCCTCGGCCTCGGTGATGCCCAACTCGTCCGCCACCTGCCGGTAGGGTCGATCCACCAGCGGCAGGGATCTGTTCAGGATAGTCAGTATCCGTCTGTCCACGGTGTCCATACACGGTTCCCTCCCATGGCGCACCCCTCAGGAAGGCGGGTACCAGCAGATGGGATCGGTCTCCATGGCATCGCCCAGTACCTCGTAGGCCCTGGCCCTGCACCCTCCGCAGATCTCAGTGAAGCCGCACGTGCCGCACTTGCCCTGGAGCCTGCTCACATCACGCAGCGCATTCAGGGTCGGTGATGTCTCCCAGAGCTCCTTCAGGGGTGTCCGTCGTATGGAGCCGCAGTCGATCTGGAGGAAGCCGCAGGGCTGCACGACCCCCGTGGCAGAGACGAAGCCGAAACCGGTCCCTGCCAGGCACCCCCTGGTGGGTGCCGAGCCATCCCGTTCCTCGAGCATGCGGTAGTACTGGGGCGCGCAGGTGGCCTTGCACTCGATGCGCGCGGAGTGCGCCGTGTCGTGGAAGTCTTCGAGCATCCGCCGGTACTGGGCGACCTTGGCGGGTTCCACGTCGTGCCCCCTGCCGGTGGGCACCAGGAAGAAGACATGCCATGCCACGATCCCGATGCGTTCGAGGAACTCCGGGAACAGCGCCATTTCGTGGATGTTCGCTGCGGCAACCGTGGTATTCACCTGCACGGGGATGCCATGGGCCAGCAGGATCTCGATGCCGCGGACAGCCATGGCAAAGGCACCACTCAGGCCGCGGAAGGCGTCGTGGACCCCGGCCGTTACGCCGTCGAGGCTCACCGATACCCGGGCAATGCCCGCGTCCATCAGGTTCCGCGCCACCCTGTCCGTGACCGGGGAGCCGTTCGTGGCGAGCGTCATGCGCAGGCCCAGCGAGGTACCGTGGGCCGCGAGCTCGAAGACGTCGGGCCGGACCAGTGCCTCCCCGCCGGAGAGGATCACGAGGCGGGTTCCCCCCTGCGCGAGGTCGTCGAGCAGGGCCATGCCTTCCCGGGTGGAGAGTTCGTCCGGGGCGGGAGTGCTCGTGGCGGATGCCCTGCAGTGCACGCAGTTCAGGTTGCAGGCCCTGGTGAGCTCCCAGGCGAGGACATGGGGCAGCTTCATGAGAGCAGCTCGGCGAGCCTGGGGGCGAAGTAGGTGATGATCAGGTCCGCGCCGGCGCGCCGTATGGAGGTCACCGACTCCAGGATGCAGGCGTCCTCGTTCAGCCATCCCCGTTCGCAGGCCGCCTTGATCATGGCATACTCGCCGGAGACCTGGTAGGCGGCAAGCGGCTCGTCGAACTCGTCCGCAATGAGCCGGATCACGTCCAGGTAGGGAAGGGCCGGCTTCACCATGAGCATGTCCGCGCCCTCCTCGACGTCGTGCGCCGCCTCGCGCAGCGCCTCGCGCACGTTGGCGGGATCCATCTGGTAGCCCTTCCGGTCCCCGAAGGAGGGGGCCGAGCCTGCCGCCTCGCGGAAGGGGCCGTAGAAGGTGGAGGCGTACTTCACCGCATAGCTCAGGATGGCCGTCTGTTCGAACCCGTTCTCGTCGAGTTCCTCGCGGATGATGCCCACGCGACCGTCCATCATGTCGGAGGGGGCGACGATGTCCGCGCCGGCCTTTGCGTGGGAGAGGGCCGTCTTGGCGAGCACCTCGAGGGTGTCGTCGTTGCTCACCTGCCCGGCATCGTCCAGGATGCCGCAGTGTCCGTGGTCCGTGTACTCGCACAGGCAGACGTCCGTGATCACCGCGAGGTCAGGTGCGGCATCCTTGATGCGGCGCACCGCCTGCTGCACGACCCCGTCCCTGGCGTGTGCCGATGTGGCGGATGCGTCCTTCTTCCCGGGTATGCCGAAGAGGAGCACCGCAGGAATCCCCAGGGACGAGATCTGCTTCGCCAGAGGGGCAACCCGGTCCGGAGAGTGCCTGAACTGGCCCGGCATGCTCTCGATGGGTTCGTGGATGGAGGACCCCTCCTTCACGAAGAGCGGGTAGATGAGATCGTCCACCCGGACATGGGTCTCCCTGACCATCCTCCTGATGGTCTCGGTCC
>CAZNGL010000109.1:0-9965 GCA_964572405.1 uncultured Bacteriovoracaceae bacterium | reverse complement strand
GGTCGCCGTTAGCGACCACCCTTGCCCTGCGGAGCCCGGACTTTCCTCTCGCGCCTTCAGGCGCCAGCGATTACCTGCACTCCTTCAGCCCTGCTCAAGGGTGTACGACAGATATCGGGTGAATTCAAGGGGGGAAATGGAAGGGTGCGTTCCCTCGGGAAACAGGGGGGATGTGCAGAGTTCATTTGTCTGAACGCGACGACCGATGTATAATGCAGGGTATGGCAAAAGGCGCGGAAATCAGGACAGGAAAGGCCGGACGGTCCGGGGGCGGTTTTTTCAACCTGTACCGGCACGGGTTCGTGCGCGCCGCCGCCTGCATCCCCTCCGTCAAGGTGGCCGATCCCGTGTTCAATGCACAGCGGACCCTGGAGCTCGCCCGCAGGGCGCACCGGCAGGGGTGCGTGCTGGCCGTGTTCCCGGAGCTGGGCATCTCCGCCTACACCAGTGACGACCTGTTCTTCCAGGACGCCCTGCAGCGCTCGGTGCTGAGCGCCCTGGGCGAGGTCCTCCGGGCGAGCGGGCGCCTGGACATGGTCCTGGTGGCGGGCGCGCCGCTGAAGGTGGTGGACGCCCTGTTCAACTGCGGCGTGGTGATGCACCGGGGGCGCATCCTGGGCGTGGCGGTGAAGAGCTTCCTGCCCAACTACCGCGAGTTCTACGAGCGCAGGCATTTCAGACCCGCACGGGACCTGAGCGTGGACCGCATGGAGCTGTGCGGCCAGCGCGACGTCCCCGTCGGGGCCGACCTGATCTTCGAGGCCGAGGGCATCGAGGACTTCAGGCTCTTCGTGGAGATCTGCGAGGACCTCTGGACACCCATCCCGCCGTCGAGCCATGCGGCCCTGGCAGGGGCCACGGTCATCGCGAACCTGTCCGCCTCGAACATCACCACGGGCAAGGACGAGTACCGGCGGGACCTGGCATCGAACCAGTCGGCCCGGTGCATCAGCGCCTACCTCTACACCGCGGCCGGGCCCGGAGAGTCCACCACGGACCTGGCCTGGGACGGGCATGCGGTCATCTGCGAGAACGGAACGCTCCTGGCCCAGTCGGAACGGTTCTCCTGGGAACCCCAGGTCATCGTCGCGGACATCGACCTGGAGCGCCTGGCAAAGGACCGGATGATCATGACCAGCTTCACGGACAGCAGGGGCGGCCAAACCCCCGGCGGGGCCTTCAGGACGGTCCGGTTCCCCCTGCGCCCCCCCGGGGGGAGGATCATGCCCTGCCGCGAGATCCCGAGGTTCCCCTACGTGCCCGCTGACCCGTCGCTCCGCGAGCGGCGCTGCTACGAGGTCTACAACATCCAGGTGCAGGGCCTGGCCAAGAGGATGGTCTCCGCCGGGATAGAGAACCTCGTCATCGGCGTGTCCGGGGGGCTCGACTCCACGCACGCACTCACCGTGTGCGCCAGGACCGTGGACATGCTGGGGCTGTCCCGCAGGAACATCAAGGCCTACACCATGCCGGGCTTCGCCACCTCGGAGAAGACCTATGCCAACGCGGTGGCGCTCATGAAGGCGCTGGGCGTGGAGGCCGGCGAGATAGACATCAGGCCCGGGTGCACCCGGATGATGGAGGACATCGGCCACCCGTACAGCAAAGGCCGGGAGCTTTACGACGTGACCTTCGAGAACGTCCAGGCGGGCCAGCGCACCTCCGTCCTGTTCCGCATCGCCAACCTGCGGAGAGGCCTGGTGGTGGGCACCGGCGACCTCTCCGAGCTGGCGCTGGGGTGGTGCACCTACGGCGTGGGCGACCACATGTCCCACTACAGCGTGAACGCAAGCGTCCCCAAGACCCTCATCCAGTACATCATCCGCTGGGTGGCATCCGAGCGCATCTTCGGGGCCAGGGCGGCCCGGTGCCTCCTGGATATCCTGGACACCGAGATCAGCCCGGAGCTCGTTCCGGGTACGAAGGACGGCCAGCCCGGCCAGAGCACCGAGGCGGTGGTGGGCCCCTACGAGCTCCAGGACTTCAACACCTTCTACATCACCCGCTACGGGTACCTGCCCGCCAAGGTGGCCTTCCTCGCCTACTGCGCGTGGAGCGACGCCGGCAGGGGGGCATGGCCCGACATACCCCCTGCCAAGCGGCACGAGTACACCATAGGCGAGATCAGACACTGGCTGGAGGTCTTCATCCGCCGCTTCTTCGAGCAGAGCCAGTACAAGCGTTCGTGTATCCCGAACGCGCCCAAGGTGGGCTCGGGCGGATCGCTCTCGCCCCGGGGCGATTACCGCGCCCCCAGCGACGGCGTGGCCGATCCCTGGCTCGAGGATCTGGCGAGGATCCCTGACAAAGCCTGATGCAAGGAGGCCCCATGGATTCCAGGAACAGTGGCGACACGGACCATCCGGTCAGCGGCATCCTCAGGCAGGCCGATGCGCTGAAGGCCTTCTTCGAGGAAAAGGGGTACGAACCCTTCGAACAGCTCGTGGTCTTCATGGACACCCTGAAGGACGCCATCGTGAGCCTCACCCACGCGGACCTGATCCGTTCCGCCGATCTCCTGCAGCAGCTCAACACCATCTCCACCGGGGAGCTCTTCCGGGGCATCGGCGAGATCACCCGGGATCTCCACGAGTCCATCAAGGACATCCAGCGCTTCCTGGAACCCATCCTGACGAACCTCACCGAGGATGATATCCAGGGGCTCTCCAGCAAGCTCACCCACGTGTCCGCCCTGGTGAAGGACACCTCGGAGAAGACCCTGGACCTGCTCTTCACCCGCCAGGAAAGGGCCGTGGCGGACAACGCCGCCTACGGGGCCATCGCCCGGATGATCATGGCGGACGACAAGAAAGGCGCGCTGAGCCAGCTCAAGGTCCTCAAGGACCACAATCACGACCTGGTGAACGAGCTCATGAGGATCAGCGAGCTCCAGATCCACGCCGACCTGGTGGACCAGATCGTGAAGAAGGTGAGCCGGGTGGTGGAAAACATGGAAGCCCGTCTGGTGGACCTCATCAGGAGTTACAGCCGCAGCGCCGGGATCGTGCACCCCGAGCCGGGACAGCGGGACGGAACCAAGGCACACGGCCCGGCGGTACCGGGGCAGGACAGGGGCGTGGCCTCCTCCCAGGATGATGTGAACTCGCTCCTGAAGTCGCTCGGCCTGTAGGCCGGGCGTCTGCAGCCCCATGCGGCCCGCATTCCTCGCCCGGCTGATCAACGGCCCGGCCTTCGACCCGTGCGTCCTCGTCCGGCCGTGCCACGGGAAGGAGGCGGTCCTGTTCGACTGCGGCCGCATTGCGGGACTTTCCAACCGGGAGACCCTCGCCCTGCGATGCCTCTTCGTCAGCCATGCCCACATGGACCACTTCATGGGGTTCGACCACGTGCTCAGGACCATCCTCCACCGCCGTGATCCCCTCCATGTCTACGGTCCCGAAGGCATGACCGGACGGGTCCTGGCCAAGCTCACCGCCTACACCTGGAACCTCACCCGCCTTTATCCCCTGGAGGTCGTCATCCACGAGGTGGCGGACGGCCACGTCGCCACCTGCAGGGCGGCGGCCGCGGACGGGTTTGCCCCGGGCCGTGCGGTCCTTGCCGGACGCTCCGGTCCCACGGTGTACTCCTGCCCGAGGTACCGCGTGGACGCGGTGGTGCTCGACCATGACGTGCCCTGCCTCGGCTTCGTCCTGGCCGAACCCTTCCACGTCGGCATCAGGGCCGGCGCGCTCCAGGGATACGGCTACCGGAACGGCCCATGGATAGGCCTGCTCAAGGAAAGGATCATGACCGGGTGCACGGACACGGCCATCGCGGTGGACACGGCCTCCGGTGTGCGCGAGATCGGGGTGGAGCGGCTCGCCGAAGAGCTGGTGGTGGTCTCTCCAGGGCAGAAGATCGCCTATGTCACCGATATCAGGGCATCACGGGAGAACATCACACGGCTCGCCGGCATAGCCCGGAGCGCCGACACCCTTTTCATCGAGACCTATTACCTGCACGAGCGGGCCGGCGAGGCCTTCGACAAGGGGCACCTCACCGCCCGCCAGGCAGGCCTCATCGCCCGGGAGCTCCAGGTCCGCACGGTGATCCCCATGCACGTCTCGCCGAGGTACCACGACCGCGTGAAGCTCCTCGAACGCGAGCTCCTCGAGGCGTGGAAGGGTCGCGAGAGGGACAATCCGGGTTCGGGGTATTGATCCTGCAGGGGGATTTCAGGTAATACAGGATCAGCAGGAGCGAGGATACCGCGGATATGAAACTCATTGCCACCTCTCTGAACGGGGCCTTCATCGTCGAATCGGCCCTCCACCGGGACGTCAGGGGGTCGTTCCTCGAGGTCTTCAGCGCCCGTGGCCTTGCCGAGTCAGGACTGCAGGTGGATTTCGTCCAGGACAACTGTTCCCATTCGAAGGTGCGGGGGGTGCTGCGGGGTCTGCACTTCCAGAAGGACCCCTGCGCCCAGGCCAAGCTCGTCTGGACCCTGACCGGTTCGATCTACGACGTGATCGTGGACATCAGGCCCGAGTCGCCCACCTTCCTGCGGTGGGAGGCCTTCGAGCTCTCGGCCGAAGAGCCTCGCATGGTCTACGTCCCCAGGGGGTTCGCCCACGGGTTCTGCACCCTGGAGGCCGACACGAGGGTGTTCTACAAGGTGGACGCCCCGTACGCCCCGCAGACCGAGGGCGGCATCCGGTGGGACGACCCGGACCTCGCCATCCCCTGGCCGGTGGAATTCCCGCTGGTCTCGGAAAAGGATGCAGGACTCCCCTTCCTCAGGGACCTCGGCCTGCTCCCCTGAGCAGTAAGCACCCTGTTCCCCGGTCCAAGGCATCAAGATCTTTGGGAATCTGACGATGAGAACCTCATGGCAGGCTCGCCGCATTCCGGCATCGTGAGGATGCACCCCTTCGAGGTCCTCACCTCGGCGCAGCGCGAGGACGACGCGTTCCTGTACCGGGAGATCCCCACCTCGCTGGTCAGGACGGGCCGGGCGTATGATTTCGACCTGTTCCTGAGGATGCACGACAGACACCGTCTCTTTGCCGCCCGGGGCGTGGTGCTCACCAGGGACCACCTCTTCCTGATGAGCCGCGAGGACATGCGGTTCGCCGTGCGCAGGGAAGAGTGGCCCGCGGCCCGGAGGGCCCTCATGGGGGAGGGCCGGTCCATGCCCGCCGGTCCGGCATCGAATCCGGGCAAAAGGGCGGACCTCATCTCTTCCTCTGCCATGCGGTCCATCCGCGACACCTGCCGGGGCGCCGCGACCAGGACCATCGTGGACGTGGAGAGGTATGCCGGGGACCAGGTGAAACGCATCATCAAGACGGGCCAGGTTCTGGAGCACTTCGGTCACCTGAGCGCCACGGACCACTTCACCTTCCGGCACTCGGTGAGGGTGGGCATTCTCGCGACGGCCCTGCTGGGGGAAATCTTCGGGGACAGGCTCAGCCGGGACCACATGGTGCGGCTGTGCACGGGGTTCTTCCTCCATGACATCGGCATGTCCCGGGTGCCCGTGGAGATCATCGAGAAACCCGGACACCTCAGCGACAGCGAGAAGGGCGTGGTGCGGATGCACCCCCTGTGGGGGCAGGAGCGGATCCTCAACGGGCGCGACCTGAGCGACGAGGCCGTCGCCATCATCCTGTCGCACCACGAGCGCGCGGACGGGAGCGGGTATCCGTTCCGCAAGCGGGGCCGGGACATACCGGTCATAGCACGGATATGCACCGTGGCGGACACCTTCGAGGCGCTCACCGCCGAGCGGCCGTACCACACGCCCATGAGCGCCTTCGAGGCCCTGCAGACCATGCACCGGGAGCTCTCGGGCGTCATCGACCCCGGGCTCTTCGCGGCCTTCATCAGGCTGCTCGGACCCCAGTGACAAGGCGGGAGGTCCGTTCACCGGGCGGAGCATCGTACAGCTTGACTTTGTCCCTGCAATAGTTGTTTATTCCCCTCCATGTTCCTCATCGTCACAGGCGGCGAGCACCCCGGCAGAGGCCTGCTCGTGGAGCGGGCGTCCAGGGCGGCATACGTCATCGCTGCCGACCGGGGCGGGGAGTACTGCCTGGACGCGGGCGTCGTACCGCACCTCCTCGTCGGGGACATGGACTCCCTGGACGAGGCATCGGCGGCCAGACTCGCAGAGTCAGGGGTGGAGATCAGGCGCTTCAGCCATGACAAGGACCGGACGGACACCGAGATCGCCCTGGACGAGGCCATCCTGAAGGGGGCGTCTCAGGTGGAGATCCTGGGTGCGCTGGGCGGGCGGATCGACCATACCCTGGCCAACCTGCACCTGCTGCGCACGGCGTTGCAGCAGGGCGTCGAGGCACGCATCGTCACGGAAACCCAGCAGGTCTTCCTGGTGGACGCCCAGGCATCCATCGAGAACAGCCAGGGGTGCACGGTGTCATTCCTGCCGCTCACGGAAAAGGTCACCGGGATCACGCTGACGGGCTTCGCCTATGACCTCACTGATGCCGTCATGGAGCTGGGCAGGCCCTACGGTGTGAGCAACGTGGTGAGGAGTCCCCGCGCACGGGTGACCCTGCGGCAGGGGGTGCTGGTGGCCGTGCTCAGCACGGCGTGGTGATCTGAGGGACCGGCGCACGCTCGGATAGTGACAGAACCATGTGTTGGTGTTAAAGGGGTTAGGCAAAGGAAAACGCCCCTGGCAGGGGACATGGATAAGGAGGAAACCTTGAAGAAGTCCGGTTTGGTGATGGTGTTGATGGCGGCGGTCGCTCTCATGCTCGCCGGGTGTTCGGAATCCGGTACGGACGGGGCCGGCAAGGCGGGCGATTCGGATATCGTGGCCACGGTGGGCGACAAGGCCATCCATGGCAAGCAGATCGAGCAGTTCCTGGAGAACCTGCCCCCGCAGGTGAGCAGCAGGTACGCCCCTGAGCGCATCCGCAAGGAGATCGTGGAAGGGCTGGTGAGCATAGAGATGCTGGCCTGGGAAGCGAGGCGCCGCGGCATCGACAAGAGGGACGACGTGAAGCTCAAGATCGACATGCTCACCGACCAGGCGCTGGCCAGGGAGATCGAGGAGGAGCTGAAAAAGGGCATCACGGTGGACGATGCCGAACTGAAGAAGTACTACGAGGAACACAAGGAACGCTACGGCAGCCGTACCCGCGTCCAGGCACGGCAGATCACCGTTGCGACAGAGGCCGAGGCCAGGGCGGTGCTCGACAAGGTAAGGAAGGGCGAGGACTTCGAGGCGCTGGCCAAGAAGCACTCCAAGGACGAGTACGCCTCCCGGGGCGGGTCCATCGGGGTCGTCAGGCCCGGAAAGCTGCCCCCCGACATGGAGAAGGTGGTTCTCGGGCTGCAGGAGGGCCAGGTCAGCCAGGTGATGAAGTCCGAGAAGGGCTTCGTCATCGTGAAGGCGGACAAGGTGACCACGTCGAAGGAGAAGCCCTACGAGCAGGTGAAGAAATCCATCGAACGGGTGGTCATGCGGGAGAAGCTGAACAAGGCCGTGGCCGAACTGAAGGAAGAGATCCGGAAGAAGGCCAAGGTGGAGATCAGGCAGGAGTACTTCGCCAAGTTCGACAAGATGAAAAAGGATGCGCCGCCCATGGATCTGCAGGAAGGGCGGCCCCTGGGCGGAGAGGATAACGGCGGGGAGTAGGTCGCCAGGGGAAGGGGGGCAGTCGTGGCGCTCTACAGCTGGACCGGGTATACCGACAAGGGCAAGGCCGCATCCGGCATGATCGATGCGGTCTCCCTGCGGGAGGCGAAACTCAAGCTCCGCACCCAGGGCATGTTCGTGAGCACCATAGCGGAGGAGGCCCACGGCATCGCGCACCCCCTCAAGGACATCACCCTGCGGGGACTCCTGGGAAGGGTCCGCATGGAGGACCTGGCAGTGACCACCCGCCAGCTTTCCACCCTGGTGGGGGCGTCCATCCCCCTGGTGGACGCGCTCGGTGCCCTGTACGACCAGACCGACGCCCCTGCCATGAAGAAGACCATCGCCCAGGTGCGGGACTCGGTGAACGAGGGCCTCTCGTTCGCGGACGCCCTGGCCCAGCACCCCCGGGTCTTCCCCGACCTCTACGTGAACATGGTGCGCTCCGGCGAGGTGAGCGGCGCCCTGGACGTGGTGCTGCTCCGTCTCGCGGAGTTCCTGGAGGGCCAGCACCGGCTGAAGTCCAGGGTGACATCGGCCATGCTCTACCCGGCCGTCCTCCTGTGCATCTCCGTCGCGGTGCTCATGTACCTGCTCACCGCGGTGGTGCCGAAGGTGGTGGGCATGTTCGAGAGCATGAACCAGGTGCTCCCCCTGCCCACCAGGGTCCTCATCGCCCTGAGTTCCTTCCTCGCATGGTCATGGTGGGTCATCCTCATCGTCGTGATCGCGGCGGTGGCCCTGCTGGTTCGATGGAAGAGGACCGAGCGGGGCGCCTTGAAGTTCGACCGGTTCCGGATGGGGCTGCCCGTGTACGGGTCCATCTACCAGAAGGTTTCCGTGGCCAGGTTCTCCCGGACCCTGGGCACGCTGCTCGCGTCCGGCGTGCCCATCATCGATGCGCTCCGCATAGTCAAGACGGTGCTCCAGAACCGGATCATGGAGACGGTGGTGGAGAACTCCATCGCCGAGGTCATGGACGGGTCCAGCATCGCCGCGCCCCTGAAGAAGTCCGGGGTGTTCCCCCCCATCCTGGTGCATATGGTCAGTGTGGGAGAGAAGAGCGGCAGCCTGGAGGAGATGCTCATGAAGGCCGCCGAGTCCTACGAGGGCGACGTGGAGACCACGGTGGCGGGTCTTACCTCCATTCTGGAGCCCCTCATGATCGTGATCATGGGCACGATCGTAGGTTTTGTGGTGCTCTCCATCCTCATGCCCATGCTGGAGATGAGCACCATCGTACGCTAGAGACCACGAGGTGACAAAACATGGATAGAAAGGGATTCACACTCATCGAGCTGCTGGTGGTCATCGTCATCCTGAGCATCCTGGCGACCTTCGTGGGCCTCAGGATCATGAGCAAGCCCGAGGAGGCGCGCAGGACCCAGGCACAGATCCAGATCCAGGCCCTGGAGAACGCCCTGAAGATGTACAAGCTCGACAACGGCGAGTACCCCTCCACCGAGCAGGGCCTCAGGGCACTGGTGGAGAAGCCCACCACCGGAACGGTCCCCAGGAACTGGAGACAGGGTGGGTACCTGGACAAGAACACCGTGCCCAAGGACCCGTGGAAGAACGACTACCTGTACCTCTTCCCCGGCGTGCAGAACCCCGACGGGTTCGACCTCTTCTCGTATGCCGCCGACGGTCAGCCCGGAGGCGAGGGTGATGGCGAAGACATCGGAAACTGGCAGAGCGAGGGGCAAGGAGCGCAGCCTGGAAGCAACCAGTAAGGGATTCACCCTCATCGAGCTGATGATCGTCATCGCGATCATCGGCATCACGCTGGGCTACATCGGGCCGCGCGTCATGAGCGGCGTGTTCTCCTCCGACCTGGACCGCGCGGTGAGGGACATCACCGCCATGATCCAGGTGGCGCGCTCGTCGGCCATCACCAGGCACACCACGTACTTCGTGCGGTTCAACATCGACGAGGCGAAGGTGGCCATGTACCCCAAGCCGGAGAACTCCGGCAAGGAACCGGAGATGGACAGGGAACGGGACCTGCCAGAGGGCGTCGTCCTCAAGGGGATCAAGACGCCGTACCAGTCGGGAAAGGACCGGGGCGAGATGGACCTGCGCGTCACCACCGAGGGGGTGGTGGAGCAGGGGGTGATCCAGCTGGAAGGCCCCTTCGGCAAGCAGTACACCCTCGTTGTGAAGCCGTTCTCGGGCACGCTGAAGGTGTACGACCATTACGTCGAGGTGACCTATGACTAAGGGGTTCACCCTGATGGAGGTCCTCATCGCGCTGGTGATCCTGAGCGTCACCTTTCTCTGGCTGCTGAGCGCCCAGAGCCAGGGCATCGACATGGCCATGCGCTCGAAGTTCCTCACCACCTCCACCATGCTG
>CAZNGL010000108.1:0-10051 GCA_964572405.1 uncultured Bacteriovoracaceae bacterium | reverse complement strand
CTCGTCCGCGGGTTCGGCCCCGAGCCAGATCTTCAGGAAGGCATTGGCCGCGTCCAGGCCCTCCACCACCACGAGAGACCGGCCGTTGAGCCTGAGCGTGGAGCCCCTGCCCGGGAGGTAGGTGAAGGAATAACGGTCGTGGGGCTTCACGGGGAGGTATGCAGCCAGGATCCTGTCGAGGCGGGGCTTCAGGGTGCCGAGCTCATCGTTGGCCACGTTCTTCGCAACGCCCTCCCGGGTGGCGTCCCGGAAGTCCTTCGCAGGAATTGCATGGAAGTACTCGATCTCCAGGCGCTTGGGAACATCGCCGAACAGGGTGGCCGGGGTGTTCCCCGCGCCCAGGTACAAAGCCGCCGCATACCCCTTGAACACGACCCGGTACCGCAGCAGACCCGCCCCTGCCAGGTGCAGGGTCGATCCATCCGTCTTCAGGGTCTTCTCGAACCGTGCCCCCGAGACGGACACCGCGCCGGGGGCTTCGACCACCTCCGCCGATGCGCTGCCGGCGGGCATGAACATCCCCAGGGCCAGGAAAAGCACGATCACGGTGGGGGAGCGGGATATCACGGCGTCATCCTCCGTCCAGGAAGGCCCTGGCGGCATGGTGGCCGCAGAGCCCGTGCACGCCGCCGCCCGGCGGGGTTGATGCCGAGCAGAGGTACATGCCGGGAGCGGGCATGGCGTAGGGATTGGCACTGAACACGGGCCTGCCGAAGACCTGCCGCACGGTGTTGGCCCCGCCCGCGATGTCGCCGCCCATGCAGTTCATGTCGAACCGCTCCAGGTCTGCGGGTCCCATGGCGCTCCGGGCCAGCACCAGGTCCCTGAAGCCCGGGGCGAAACGCTCCACCTGGGCCTCGATGGGGCCTGTCATGTCAGCGGCAGACCCGTTGGGAACGTGGCAGTAGGCCCATGCGGTATGCCTGCCCGCGGGCGCCCGGGAGGCATCGAACAGGCTCGGCTGCACCAGGAGCACGAATGGCTTCTCCGGCGGCGTGCCACGCCACACCGCGCCCTCTGCCCGCTCGATCTCCTCCAGGGTGCCGCCCAGGTGCACCGTGGCCGCCTCCCTGCACGCGGATGCCTTCCACGGGATGGGGCCGGAAAGGGCCCAGTCCACCTTGAAGGCGCCGGGGCCGCGCCGGAACGCCTGAAGCCTGCGTCCATAGGACGGCGGCAGCCTGCTTCCCGCAACCCGCAGCGCGTTCCCGGGCGTCGTGTCGAAGAACACGGCCCGCGCCGGTTCCATGTCCTGGAGGTCTCTGATCTCGCGGCCCGTTTCGATCTCCGCGCCCAGGGAACGGAGGTAAGACGCCAGCGCGGAGGAGAGCTTCCCCGCCCCGCCGCGCACGATGGGCCAGCCGGGAAGGTGGCCGCTGGCCGCCATGATGACGGTGAAGGCCGCGCTCATGGGGTGCCACAGCGGCAGGATGGAGTGTGCCGCGAGCCCTGCCAGCAGGGCCCGGGCGCGCCCGGTCCGAAAAACCGCCCGGGCGAGGACGGCGGCGGGCGCGCACACCCGCAGGCCGAAGGAGAGAAACGATGCCGGGTGGCGGGGGAGGTGGAGCGGCGCGAAGAGGTCGTCCACCAGCTCGTTCCATTGTCCCAGCACCGGCCGCATGAGGGCGCTGTACCGGCCGGCGTCTCTCCCGAGGTCGGAGGCGGTCCTGCCCGGGTCGCGCCACAGCAGCGCCGCGGTGCCGTCGTCCAGGGGGTGGGCCACGGAGGCTTCAGGAAAGATGAACTGCAGGCCGAACTCCTCCAGGGCAACACCCCGGAAGAAGGGTGTGTCCACGGCCATGGGGAAGACCGCGGCGCCCAGGTCGTGGACATAGCCGGGAAGAGTGGCCTCGGCGGACCTGACCGCCCCGCCCGGGGTGTCCGCGGCCTCGTACACCTTCACGGACCTGCCAGCCCTGGCAAGGGTGACTGCCGCGGCCAGGCCGTTGGGACCTGACCCGACCACGGCCGCGTCAAGGCGTGTGCTGGCGCTCAGGGAGACAGGCATGGCCTAGGAGAAGGCCCTCCTGAAGGACGAAAGCATGGTCCGCATCTGGGCGTTGTGCCAGACGTTGAGCGCCTGGTTCCACTGGAGGTCGGGCCCCACGCAGGTCTTGGTCATGCGCACCCACCCGGGCACGCCGAAGTGCCGGGCCAGGGACTCCAGGACGTGCGTCCAGATGCGCTCCTGCTCCTTTGACCCCACGAGGCGGAAGCCCAGCTCGTAGACCGGGTCGTTGGCCCGCGCGAAGCCCTTCACCTGGGCCACGGTACCGCCGTCGGCCTCGTAGGCGGTGAAGCTCACCCAGCCGGACTCAGGGTGTCCCTGGGGGGTCATGAAGGTGAAGGACCCGCTGTCCGCATACACCACCCACACGCCGGTGCTGATGAGCCCCGCAGGGGTGTGGGCGTTGATGATCACCACCTCGCCCGGGGCAATACCTTTGCTTGTGGGAAAGAAGCGGTTCTGGGGCGGCTGCAGGCTGGGGAAGTGATCCTTCAGGGCCTGGACGGTATCGGCAGGCGTCGCCGCAGACCCGGTGAGCCTGACCCGGTAGGTCTTCTCCCAGAGCTGGCCGAAGCCCTGTAACGGACCCACCACGTCGCGCCCGTCCACGTTGAGGTTCACCGCCCCTTCGGGCGCTTCAGACAGGGAGATCCGCTCGATGGGCCTGGCCCATGAGGCAGCGCGTTCCCTTGCATAGGCGACCGGAGACTTCGCGGGCTGGGGCGCAAAGGCCTCCACGGTCCTGGTGGCCCGGAAGATGTCCATGAGTTCGGGCCCCACCCCGGTTGCCGTCAGCTTCCTCCCCTGGATGCCTGCACGGAGCCTGAGCTTGATGAGTTCGTTCATCCCGAAGATATCGATGTGTTCGATGCCCGAGCAGTCCAGCTCAATGCCGGGCACCTCTGCGGCTGCGGCATAGGCGTCTCCCAGGGCAGCCGATGCGGAGTCCGTTATGATCCCCTTCAGGACGATGCGGCCCTTTTCTCCCCGGGCCTGGAATGATGCCTCGGTCATGGGTTGCCTCCTGTTTCCAAGAAAATTGCATCGGGCCGTGCGGCCGATCCCTTCCACACCACTATAGGGCTTCTGTGCCGCCGAGACAACCACCCCGGTGGGCCTGAACCCCTCATGCTGTTCCCCGCGATGCGCCTTCGCTGATGGTGACGATTCCCAGGTAGCCGTCCACGGTGAGCACGTCCCCTGTCCTGATGAGCTCCACCGCACGGGGCACCCCGGTGACGCAGGGCAGCCCGTACTCCCGGGCGATGATGGCTCCGTGGATGAGCATGCCCCCCCTGCGCTCCACGATGGCCGCAGCCAGGGGGACCATGAAGGTCATGGTGGGGTCGATGGCGTCGCAGACCATGACCTCGCCCGGGCTGAACGCCGAGAGCTCCTGCCGGGAAGAAACGACCCGGGCGACGCCGGTGGCGATGCCGCTGCCGGCGGGCTGGCCCACGAGCTGCCGCATGCGCACGGTAAAGCCGGTCCGTGCCTGCTCGCACTCATCCGCGGCCGGGACGCTCGGGATGAAGGAAGGGTCCCTCAGGGCCCGCGGTATGTCGTCGTCCCCGATCCGGGCGGCCCTCGAGCCCAGGCGTCCCCTGGCCTCGTCCAGGGCCGCCTTCAGGTGGACCTTTATCCTGTCCAGGTAGATGTTGTCGTCGTCCCTGAGCCGGTAGCTGGCCCGGGCGAGACGGAGCAGCTCCCGGGCAAAGGCCTGCTGCTCTTCGGGGAAGAGCAGCAGGTAGTACTCCTCCAGGTACTCCATGCTTCGCCCCGACGGCTGAGGCCCGGCGGCATGCCGAGATGCATGCCGGAGCACCACGTCGTAGAGAACCCTGCCTTCCCGGGCACATCCCGGGGTCGAACACGGGAGGTCCCCGAACTCGTCCAGAAAGGACCGCACCCGTTGCTGGAAATCGGGGTGCCGGCTCAGGTCGCCCCGCGCAAGTGCCCCGACCAGGGACTGATCTTCACGGACAGCTGCGGCGAGCTCCTCGATCCGCCTGTTCCTCCTGATGCTGATCAGGTCGTCGGATCTCAGGAGGTCCATGAACTCGTACGGGTCCTGGGGCCTCACGGTGTCGTTGTAGAACCTTCCGAAGAGCCTCATGCCCTGGGCAAAGGGGATGAAGTGCTCCCGGTAGGTCCGCTCCCAGAGGGAGCAGAGTTCGACCCTCGTCTCGATCTCCAGGGCCAGGGCGCGATCGTCCAGGTCCTTGAGTCCGCCGTCGTCGAGCCGCTCGGCCACGGAGACCATCTCGGGTACGAGCTCCTCCTCGATACGCACCCAGAGCCTGCTGAGGTTGTCATAGCTCCGGCTCAGGCTGCGGTACCACGCCCTGTCATCGGCCTGCCCGGAACCGCCCGCCGTGACGGGACGCGCCTGGAGCACATACAGGTCTGTGCCGCTCATGGTCCACTCCATGTCCTGGGGCGCACCGAAGAGTCCCTCAACCAGCATCCCCACCTCCACGATCCTGCGGACTTCCGCCTCGTCCAGGGGAGGAACCGACGAGAACTCAAGAGGCAAAGGGGCACGGGACACCCCGGCCGGGCCGGGCACCATCCTCCCTTCCCTGGCAGCCCCTGCATGGTCGAGGATCGATCCGTCAGCGCGGCTGACGATCCACCGGTCAGGCTCCACGGAACCGTCCACGAGGCCCTGGTTCAACCCGTAGACCGCCTCGATGACGGCCTGGGATGGGTCCGCGGGGTTCCGGCTGAAGAAGACCCCCGAGCGCTCGGAGTCCACAAGCTCCTGGATGGTCACCGCCATGCTGCTGTGGTGGACGTCCAGTCCGAGTTCCCTGCGGTAGAGCAGTGCCGCGTCCGACCACAGGGAGGCCCACACCAGGCGGATGTGGTCGAGAATGGCGTAGATGCCTGTCACGTTCAGGTACGACTCGTGGAGCCCTGCGAACGACGCCTCGGAAGAGTCCTCCCCGGGTGCCGAAGACCGCACCGCCACCCTGGCGTCGCCGAAGAACTCATCGATGGGCTGCATGAGCTTTTTCAGCAATGTCCTGGGCATGGCCGTGTTCAGGAACATGCTCCTGATGCGCAGCGACGCGTCCCACAGCTCCTCCCAGCGCATGTCCCCGAAGTCCTTGCGGCTCAGCTCCAGGGAGATGCGCTCCAGGAGGCCCGTGGACCGGGCATACAGGTCGTAGGCCTCGGTGGTGATGCACAGTGTCCGGGGCACCCGGATACCATGGGATGCCAGGATCCCCAGGCTGAATGCCTTGCCGCCCACCCGGTGGACACCGGCTTCCGCGACGGCCTGCAATGGGATGACGAGGTTCATTCCTTCAGCTTGAGCACCATGACGTGCTGGAACCGGCTCACCACATAGTACCTGTCCACCTCGACACGCATGAGGGCGCAGGTTGGGGACATGACGAAGTCCTCCAGGTGGGGGTGCTTTGCCAGGTAGACCTTGAGCAGTGCATCTTTGGCAGGGCCCATGACCTCGGAGGCGTTCCCGGTGGCCGTCACCGCCATGGCCTCGTGGAAGTCCGACACCTTGTTGCTCCGGTTGTCCACGAGCATGGAAACCCGGGGCTCGGAGCCGATGTTCGAGAATTTCCGCGTGGCCCGGGTGGTAGCGAAGACGAGGTGCCTCAGATCGTCCGAGGAGGAGAAGGCCACCAGGTTACAGTAGGGCTGCCCGTGCTCGCTGGTGGACAGGACGGCGAGCCCCTGGCTCGCGAACAGGGCCTTGAGCTGGAGCGTGAGCTGCTGGTGATCCACGACCTTGACCTCTCTGGCCTCGAAATCCATGGTCCCTCCTTCCTGATGGGAAACACGCTGACAGGACACCGGGGCACGTATACGGCCTTGTATCCGATAATAATGGCTGGCCAGGGACAGTCAATGCACCGGGTTGAAGGGTCTGCTCTTCTTTCGGATCCCCCCGGCGCCCGGCGTACCGGAGGGTGAAGCTCACAGGTTTTTGAGGACGCGATCCAGTTCTGTGCGGAGGGTCTCGAGGCGGTAGGGCTTCTTGATGAATCCCGCCAGCCCCTTGCCCAGGAAGCGCTGGGTCGTCTCCTGCTCGTTGTACCCGCTGGACAGGATCACCCTGACCTTCTCGTCCATGCTCTTGAGTTCTTTGAGGGTCTCCATGCCGTCCTTCCTGGGCATGGTGAGGTCCAGGATCACGCAGCGTATCTCACCTGCATGCTCATGGAAGACCCTGACGGCCTCCTCGCCGTCGGCGGCCGTAAGGACATCGAATCCGAGGCGCTCCACCATGGAGGCGCAGAGCTCCCTCACCATGTCCTCGTCGTCCACCACCAGCACCGTTCCCCCCGTTACGACGCCCTTCTTCCTGGCCGGGGGGAGCTTCGCCTGCGTACCTTTGCCGGGCCTCGTGGTGTCATCCTCGGGGGTGGCCTCCGGGATGAGCACCGTGATGGACGTACCCGCCCCGGGGCTGGACCTGACCACGATGGCGCCCCTGTGCCCGGTGATGATACCGCTCACCGCTGCCAGGCCGAGGCCCCTGCCCGTGAACTTGGTGGTGAAGAAGGGGTCGAAGAGCCGGTCCATGGTGTCCTCGTCCATGCCGCACCCCGTGTCCGTCACCTCCAGGAAGACAAAGGTGCCGGGTTCGGGTTTCTCCTTGAGGCGGCTCTGCTGCAGGTATGCCCGGTCGCACCGGGTGACCCCGGTGGTGATGCCCACCACGCCCGGCGCCTCGCCGATGGACTCGGATGCATTCACGATGAGGTTCATGATGATCTGCTGGATCTGGCCCGGGTCAGCCTTGATGGGGGGGAGACCCCTGGGTGTCTGGATGTTCAGGGTGACGGTCTTGGAGATGGACGCCTTGAGCAGGTGTGACATCTCCTCCACCAGCTCGCTCAGGTCGAAGACCTTCAGGTCGAACCTGCCCTTGCCCGAGTAGGCCAGCATCTGGTTGGTGAGGTCCGCGGCCCTCCGGGCCGCCACCAGGGCATGGTCCACATAGGGCCGGGACCGGGAGACCGGGGACAGGTCGAGCTGGGCGAGGTCCAGGTTGCCCAGGATGGCCATGAGGAGGTTGTTGAAGTCGTGGGCGATGCCGCCGGCCATGACGCCCAGGCTCTCGAGCCGCTGGGCGTGGAGGAGCTGGCGCTCCATCTCGAGCCGGTGCTCCTCCTCCCGCTTGCGCTCCGTGATGTCGCGGGCCGTGATGACGACGCCGTCGATGCCCGGAAAGTCCAGGAGGTTGTTGCCGATGGCCTCCAGGTGCACCCACGTGCCGTCCGCCCTGCGGAACCGGAACTCGGTGGGAACGCCGGCGTTCTTCTTCTTGTACACCTCACCGAGATCACCGGCGACCTTGTGCACATCATCGGGATGGATGTTCTCGAGGGGAGAGCTTCCCACGAGGGTTCCGGGCGGGTAGCCCAGGATCCGGGAGAAGGAGGGGGTCTCGTAGGTGATGCGCCCGTCATTGTCCAGGATCGCGATGATGTCCGAGGAGTTCTGAATGAGCGAGCGGAACCGGTCCTCGCTCTTTCTGAGCGCCTCCTCGGCCCTCTTGCGCTCCGTTATGTCGTGCACGATGGAGTAGAGCACGGTCCTGCCGGCCACCGTGATGGGCCCGCTGAAGACCTCCACATCCCGTATCTCACCGCTGCAGAGGCGGTGCCTGAAGACGAAGCTCCTCTTTCCCTGCCTGCGGGCCTGCTCCATCTCTGCAAAGACCTCGTCGCTAGACAGCGTGTTGATGTCGGTGATCCTCATGGCAGTGAGCTCCCGCCGGGTCGCCCCGTAGTAGGTGCAGGCGGCCGGGTTCGCGTCCACGATGGCCCCGGTCTCCGGGTCGATGAGGAGCATGACGGCATGGTTGTTGTCGAACAGGCTGTGGTAGCGCTCCTCGCTCTCCCTGAGCGCCTCCTCGGCCTGCCTGCGCTTGGTGATGTCGCGCGCCGACGCGTAGATCGTGTCACCCACGGGCGCCGCGCGCCACTCGAGCCAGCAGTAGGAACCGTCGCTCCGCAGGTACCGGTTGACGAAGTTCACCACTTCATGACCGGATGCGAGCCGCGCAACGACTTCCTCGGTGCTCTTCACGTCGTCCGGGTGGATGAAGTCGAAGAACCTGCCCGCCATGAGCTCATCACGGGAATAGCCCAGCACCCTCTCCCAGGCCCTGTTCAGGAGACGGAACCGGCCGTCCGTGCCTGCTATGCACAGCAGGTCCACGGCGACGTCGAAGAACCGGTCGAGCTCCTCGGTCTTCTCCCGGAGGCGTTCCTCCGCGCTCTTCCGCTGCGTGATGTCGCCGATGCTGCCCAGCATGCGGTACGCCCTTCCCTCCTCGTCGGCGACGAACACCCCGTGGTCTTCCACGTAGATGTACTCCCTGTCCTTTCTGCGCACCCGGTACTCGGCCTGGTACGGCCCGCACTCCGCGCGGGCTGCCTCCAGGGTCGCCATGATGCCGGCCCGATCCTCGGGGTGGATCATGGCGATCCAAGCCTTCATGTCCGTCTCGCCGAACCGCTCGGGAACAAAGCCGGTGAGCTGTGATACGGCGCCGTGCCACGTGACCCGCCCCGAGGGGATATGGCAGTCGTACACGAGCTTGCCCGTGAGCTCGGCCATGAGCCGGTACCGCTCCTCGCTCTCGCACAACGCCTCTTCCGAACGCTTCCGCTCGGTGATGTCCAGGGCGGTGAAGGTGACCCCGGCGCCGAGGTTGTCGGGGTCGATGGGCGTGGAGCTCAGGATGATGTCGATGACTGATCCGTCCTTGCGCTGCCACCTCGTCTCCACGGTGCCGGTGCCCTTCTCGGCGATCTGACGGTACTTCTCGGCGCCCACGAAGTCGTAGTCCTCCTGGGTCGGATAGAGGACTCGGGCCGACCGGCCCACGAGCTCGCCCTTGGCATATCCCGTCATCTCGCAGATGCGGTCGTTCACCTCCACCAGGACGCGGTCCACCACCACCCCGATGCCCGCGGGCGCCACCCGGAAGATGCTGTCGAGCCTGGCCTGGCGCTCCCGCAGCGCCCTCTCCGCCTCCTTGCGCCCGGTGATGTCGCTCACCACCCCGTCGTAGGAATCCATGGCGCCGGTCTCGTCCCGGTGGATCACCGGCATGTTGCTCACCCAGCGGACGGTGCCGTCCTTGCGGCGGATGCGGTGCTCGATGGGGTTCACCCGTTCTCCGGCGGTCACCTGGTTGAAGTGCTCGCGCACCATCTCCCGGTCCTCCTCTACCACCATGGAGAACCAGAGGTAGGGGTCTTTCTCGAAGTCCTCGGCCGTGTACCCGGTGACCGCCTCGCAGGCGGCGCTGTGCACCGTGCGGGTGACGTTTCCCTCCTCCAGGTACACGGTGTAGATGTAGTCGGTGATGGCCGCGGTGATCTTCCGGTAGCGTTCCTCGCTCTCCTTCAGTGCCCGCTCCGTCCTCTTGCGGTTCGTGATGTCGCGCGCCAGCGAAAGGATGTACTCGGTGCCTCCGATGGTGATGACGCTGGCGGACAGGAGCAGGTCCCTGAGCTGGCCCGTCCTGGTCTTCAGCGTCGCCTCGAACAGGTTCACGGTCCGGTCCCTGTAGAGCGTGTCCAGGAACCGCTCCCGTTCCTCGGGGTGCGCCCAGATCCCCAGTTCCGTCGTGGTACGGCCCAGGAGCTCTTCCCTGGAGTAGCCGGTTCTGCGCTCGTAGGCACTGTTTATGTCGATGATCCTGCCCGTTGCCAGCTCGGATATGGATATGGCGTCCGGGCTCGACTGGAAGGCGAGAGAGAACTTCTGCTCGGAGAGGTGGAGCTGCTGCTCGCTGAGCTTCAGCGCCGCCTCGGTCTGCTTGCGCCTCGTGACGTCCCGGAAGGTGGTGAGGTTCGCCTCCTGGCCCCGAAACGGCACCTTCTGCCCGATGGCCTCGATCCACCGGATTTCTCCCCGGGGGGTGACGATGCGGAACTCGTCGAGGAAACCGCCCTTGCCCTCTTTTGTCAGCTGGTTATTCTCAAAGGCGCGCTGGAGGTCGTCCTCGTGGATGAACTGGGCCATGTTCAGGCCCCGGGGGTCTTTCCT
>CAZNGL010000107.1:0-10194 GCA_964572405.1 uncultured Bacteriovoracaceae bacterium | reverse complement strand
CCTGCGTGACAAGGTGAACGGCGTGCCCGGCATCACGGGTCCCATCGGCTTCACGGCCCAGGGCGACCGTGAAGGCGTGCCGTTCTACCTCTACGTGGTGAACGACACGGGCAAGATCGTGATCTCGAAGTAAGAGAAGGGCTGCACCTGAGAAAATCATGCACCTGTTGCTCGAGCAGCTCATCAACGGCCTGACCATAGGGTCGTTCTACGCGCTCATCGCGCTGGGATATTCCATGGTCTACGGCGTGCTCAAGCTCATCAACTTCGCCCATGGAGACTTCTTCACCATGGGCTCGTACATCGGCTACACCGTGCTGGTCTTCGGGGTCGCGGCTGCCACGGCGCAGTTCGGCCCCTGGACCGGCATGATACTGGCGCTCGCGGTCTCCGCGCTTTCCATCGCGCTCGTGGGCATCCTGGTGGAGCGGAGCGCCTACCGGCCCGTGTACCGGGCGGGCAGACTGCCTGCCGTGGTCTCGGCCCTCGGCGCATCCATCTTCCTGCAGAACACCATCATGGTCATCTGGGGGCCGCGCTACCAGGCCTATCCGGCCGAGCTCATCCCGGCCATGCGCTTCCAGTTCGGCCAGATCAGCGTCACCCTGCTCCAGATCATCATCCTGGCCCTGTCGTTCATCCTCATGGCCTCCCTGTACACCGTCATCCAGCGGACCGCCTTCGGCTCGGCCGTGCGCGCCACGGCCCACGACCGAAACACGGCTGCGCTCATGGGCATCAACTTCAACCGGGTTATCCTGTTCATCTTCACCCTGGGCCCTGCGCTGGGCGCCATGGCAGGGGTCATGGTGGGCATGTACTACCGGCAGATCAGCTTCACCATGGGATGGAACTACGGGCTCAAGGCCTTCACGGCCACCATACTCGGCGGCATCGGCAACCTGCCGGGCGCCATGTTCGGAGGCCTCATCCTCGGGGTCCTGGAAATGCTCGGTGCGGCCTACATCTCGGCTGCATGGAAGGACGTGTTCGTGTTCCTCATCCTCATCGGCGTGCTCATCTTCAGGCCCACGGGCCTGTTCGGCGAGAAGACCGCGGAGAAGGTGTAGGGTCATGGCCAACGGGAAAGGCCCCGGCCCCTCGAAGCTCTTCACCACCACGCCGTGGTACGTACCCGTGCTCTTCTCCGCGCTCATCGTGATCTATCCGTTCTTCGCCACCGACTACTTCATCGACATCGCCTTCTTCTTCGGGATCTATGCCCTCCTGGGCCTGAGCCTCAACATCGTGCTCGGCGAGGTGGGGCTCTTCGACCTGGGCCATGCAGGCTTCTACGCCATCGGGGCCTACGTCACCGCCATCCTGAACACCCGCTACCAGATCCCCATCCTGGCACTGTTGCCGGTGAGCGCCATGGCCGCTGGACTGTTCGCCTACCTCGTGTGCTCGCCCATCATCCACCTCAAGGGCGACTACCTCTGCATCGTGACCATCGGCATGGGCGAGATCGTGCGCCTCGCACTCATCAACAACCCCTTCGACCTCACGGGCGGCCCCAACGGCGTGTTCGGCGTGGATTTCCCCAAGCTGTCGCCGAACCTCGTCATCGACTCGTCCATCGAGTACTACTTCCTCGTCTGGGCCGTGGTGGGTCTGTCCATCATCGGGCTCATCAGCCTCCAGCACTCGAGAATCGGCAGGGCCTGGAACTGCATCCGGGAGGACACCGTCGCAGCAGGCGCCACCGGCATCAACGTGCGGCACTACAAGCTGCTGGCCTTCGTGCTGGGAGCGGGCCTGGCAGGTGTAGCGGGCAACATCTACGCGAGCAAGCTCATGTGCGTCTCGCCCGAGAGCTTCACCTTCTGGGAGTCGTGCCTCATGTTCTGCATCGTGCTCATCGGGGGCATGGGGAGCATCCCCGGCGTGCTCATCGGCGCGGCCTTCATCAGCCTGTTCCCCGAGATCTTCAGGCCGTTCGCCATGTACCGCATGCTCGTGTTCGGCTCGGTCATGATCGTCATGATGATGGTGAGGCCCGGCGGATTCTGGCCGAGGAAGCGCGGCGGCGTGGCCTACCGCTCCCTCATGGAGGACACCGGCAATGGGAGTGTCTAGACGCCTTGCCGGCAACGACGCGGTCCTGAAGATCTCGGGCATCACCAAGATCTTCGGCGGACTCCGCGCGGTGAGCGACTTCGACATCAGCGTGCACCGGGGCGAGATCCTGAGCCTCATCGGCCCGAACGGAGCGGGCAAGACCACGGTCTTCAACGTAGTGACCGGCATCTACTCACCCGAGCACGGGGACGTGGTCTTCCTGGGGAAAAATATCACGGGCAGGAAACCCCACAGCATCGTTGCTGCGGGCATCGCCCGGACCTTCCAGAACATCCGGCTCTTCCCTGACATGACCTGCCTGGAGAACATCATGGCGGGCCAGCACTGCCGGGCCAGCTCCGGGCTCTTCTCGTCCGTGTTCCGGACCCCTGCCATGCGGCGGGAGGAAGAGCGCATCCGTACCGTGGCCGAGCAGCGGATCGCCCAGGTGGAGCTCGCCGCCTTTGCCCACGAGCTGGCCAAGAACATCGCCTACGGGTCCCAGCGCATGCTGGAGATCGCCCGGGCGCTGGCCACGGAGCCCAGGCTCCTGGTCCTGGACGAGCCCAGCAGCGGGCTCAACCCGAAGGAGACCCAGGACCTCATGGCTTTCCTGAAGAGGCTCATCGAGAGCGAAGACCTCACCATCCTGCTCATCGAGCACGACATGAACGTGGTCATGGGCATCTCGGACTGGGTGGTGGTCATGGACGAGGGGAAGAAGATCGCCGAGGGCGTGCCTGAGGCGATCTACAGCAACCCGGACGTCATCGAGGCGTACCTGGGCAGGGACGAGGGGGAGGCATAGGATGGCCCCGCTCCTCAGCATGGAGAACCTCGTCATCGCCTATGGCGCCCGGGAGGTCATCAAGGGGATCAGCCTGAGCCTGGACGACGGCGAGGTGGTCACGGTGCTCGGGGCCAACGGCGCGGGCAAGTCCACCCTGCTCCAGGCCGTCTGCGGGCTCGTTCCAGTCTCAAGCGGCGCCATCGTCTACGCGGGGGAGCCGCTGAACAAGATCCCTGCCTATGAGATCGTGGTCAAGGGTATATCCCTCTCTCCCGAGGGCCGCCGCGTCTTCCCCACTCACACCGTGGAGGAGAACCTCATGCTGGGCGCCTTCACCCGCAGGAAGCACCGGGAGGAGGTCGCCGTGGCAAGGGAACGGGTCCATGCCCTGTTCCCCATCCTGAAGGAGCGACGCAGCCAGCTCGCCGGCACGCTCTCGGGAGGGGAACAGCAGATGCTCGCCATCGGGCGCGCCCTCATGAGCAGCCCCCGGGTCCTGCTCCTGGACGAGCCGTCCCTGGGGCTCGCCCCGATCCTGGTCAAACAGATCTTCGATATCATCCGTGAGATCAATGCCCAGGGCACCTCCATCCTGCTGGTGGAGCAGAACGCCCACAAGGCCCTGGGGGTGGCCGACCGAGGGTATGTGCTGGAAAACGGGCGCATCGCGGCAGAGGGACCTGCGGCCGCACTCAAGTTCGACGAGAAGATCCAGGAGGCCTACCTGGGGGGAGCTGCCCTGAAAAAGCAGCGCTGACTAAGGCATCCCTGGCCTCCGTCCGGGTTCAACACGCACAAAGTCGAGCTGCCCGCTCGCCCTGTCCGCCCTGACGAGCTTCACCCGGATGACCTGCCCGAGGCCCTGCCTCACTGATCGGGAATGTTTCCTGCTGCCTGGCCTCCCCATGACCGCATCGTTCCGTACGAGCCCGTCCACGGGAGGATCCAGGACCTCCACGAATATGCCGTAGGGCTGTATGTTCGTGATCACCGCGTCGAACTCGTCGCCCAGGTGCCCCGCCATGTAGGCCGCGGTCTTGAGCTTGAGGGCATCCATCATGGCGCTGTCCGTGAACTCCTCCCGGTCGGAGACCTCGAAGGCCAGTTTCTTCAGGTACTTGTGCTGCCGGTCCTTCTCCCTGCCGGAGTACCCGCCCGAAGCGAGCACCTGCTTGACGAGCCGGTGCACCACCAGATCAGGGTACCGCCTGATGGGCGAGGTGAAGTGGAGGTACCCCGTGAATGCCAGTCCGAAGTGGCCGAGGTCTTCAGCTGAATACCGGGCCCTCTGCAGGGACCTCAGGATGTGCATGTTCACGAAGCTCTCGTAGGGCCTCCCCCGGCAGGAGTCTGCCGCTGACTGGAGCGCCTCGTGGACCTGCTCCCCCGATGCGGCGGCCTTTTTCAGCCTGGAAAGGAGCGCCTGGGGATACCCGATCTCGGCCAGTGTCTCCACGAGCTCCAGCAGGTCCTGCTGCCGGGGCGGCTCGTGCACGCGGAAGAGCACGGGCATGCCGTTCCGGAGCAGATACGCGCACACGGTCCGGTTGGCCAGGAGCATGGCCTCCTCCACGAGCCGCTCGGCCGGACCGTGCCTGGTCCTGCCGATGGATGCAACCGCCCCGGTGCCGGAGGTCTCGATCTCCACCTTGGCGATGTCGAAGTCCAGGCTGCCCTGTTTCCTCCTGCGCTCTCTCAGGTGCTGGGCGATGCGGTGGAGCTCCTTCAGGCGCCAGGCAACCTCCTGGTCAAAGGCTGCCCCCGGGGCGCCCTCGAGGAACGGCCCCACCTCCTCGTAGGTGAGCCTGGCGCGCGAGCGGATCACTGCCTCACAGACCTGGTACGAGATGATCCTGCCCCTGGGCCCCAAGACGAGCTCCAGGACCATGGCGAGCCTGTCTTCCCCGGGCTTCAGGCTCATGACGCCGTTGCTGAGCACCTCCGGCAACATGGGGATGCACGTCTCGGGGAAATAGACGCTGAAAGACCGTGCCCTGGCCTCCCGGTCCAGGTCGGTGCCGGGCTTCACCGCATGGGCCACGTCCGCGATGGCCACGGTGAGCAGGAAGGTGTTGTCCTTGAGCCGCTCGATGCCCACCGCATCGTCGAAGTCCCGTGCATGGACGCCGTCGATGGTGAAGAGGGCACGGTCCCGCAGGTCCTTCCTGCGGGAGAGCTCGAAAGGCATGTCCAGACGGGCCGCAGACGCCGCCTCCCGCTCGACCTGTTCCGGGAAGCGCCACGCCAGACCGTACTTGGCTGTGATGTATCTGAGGTCCTCCCCCACGCCGGCGGGGATCTCCAGGGAGGCCTCCACCCTGGCCGTGAGCACGCACACCTTCTGGGCCGACCTGGGCGGGATGATGGTGGCGCTCACCATGGCGCCGTTTGTGGCGTCGCGCTCCGCACCCAATGGGATGACAATGGGATAGGGCATGGGCACCAGCGGCTCCAGGGTGCCGTACTTCCGCTGCCTCGTGTACCTGCCCGTGATGGTGAGCCTGCCCCGCTCCACGATGGCCACCACCTTTCCCCGCAGGCCTTTCCGGTCCTTCCAGGTGCTCACCTCCACGAGGTCGCCGGGCAGGGCGCCGTTCAGCCCCTCCGGGGGGACGAAGACGCCCCCGTCCATGCCCCGCGCGTCCACGAAGGCGTACCCCCTGGGGTTCCATGACAGTCTGCCGGCCAGACGCGATCTGTTTCTCCGGTTCATGGTGGGAACCCTACCATTGCGGAAATACGCATGCAATGGTAGAGCGTGCTCAGGTGAACGGCCATGCAGGGCACGACGGATCAGAACATCCCGCTGAAGAAGAAACGCATCTACGGACCCGACGTGCATCTGGTCAGGCGTGGAGACCACACCCTTGTGGAAAAGACCTACCGCCACAGGCCGCTGCCGGTGAGGGTGCTGGGGAGGATCCTGGTGCGGTGGGAAACCTTCATCTATTCCAGGATCAGGGGCATCCCGGGCATCCCCGAGGTGGCGCCGGGACCGGACCCCTTCACGCTGTGCACCACGTACATGGGCGGGCACAACCTCAAATCCGGGGTCAGGCCCCCGGACGCCGCATACTTCGAAGCCCTGGAGCGACTCATGGAGAAAATCCACGCCCGGGGCGTCATACACCTGGACATGCGCAACCGCCGGAACTACGGCATGGACGATGAGGGCAGGCCCTACCTCATCGATTTCGCCTCGAGCGTCTACCTCCCCTGGAGGGGCCCATTGTGGAGGCTGCTGTGCGCGGTTGACCGCATGGGGTACCTGAAGATAAAGGCCAAGCTCAACCCGGACCTTCTCTCTGCGGAAGAGAAGCGGGGTCGCGCCCTGGGGAACACCCTGAGCACCCTGTGGATCCCTCCCCGGGTGTTCCGGTTCCTCAGGGATCTCCTAGGCCGGATCCCCCGCTGAAGATCTGCGGAGCTGTTCCTTCATGTCCCTGATCCGGGCCTTGAGGGCACGGATACGCATGAAGCGTTCAGCCCGGCCCGGGAGTTCGGAAACGATGATGGGAACCATGCCCGCCACGAAGAATATCAACATGAGCATCCACAGCTGCAGCTCCACCGTGAGACGGTAGCCGAGAAAGGAGAGGCTGAACCCCTGGGTGTTGTTCACGCAGAAGGTGATCACGAAGAGCAGGAACAGGATGGTCACCACGATGTTCACGTACCGCATGGAGCGATCATAAACCGAAACAGCCTGGAAGATCAATAACCCTCCGGGGTTCCCGGGAAGCATGCCCATTGCAGCCATATAAATTGCAGTTGAAATTTTATCAGACCCCATATATATAGCGCTGTCTGTGTCACTTGTTGAGATGTTGTCCAAGAAGGGAGCCGTCCATGCCAAAGATCCGTTCCTTCCGGGGTATCAGATACAACCCTGAACGAGTCGATCTCGCACATGCCATCTGCCCCCCGTACGATGCCATCTCCCCCGCCCAGCTGGAGGAACTTTATGCCAGGAGCCCGTACAACGCGGTACGGCTCGTGCTCGGCAAGCAGTTCCCCCGGGACGACAGGGACAACAACCGCTACACCAGGGCCAGGGACCTGTTCAGGCAATGGCTCAAGGACGACTTCCTCATCCAGGACAAGAAGCCGTCCTTGTACTACCATGAGCACACCTATTCCCTCATGGACAAGCCCTCGGTGCGCAGGGGAATCATCGCCTCGGTGCGCCTGGACGAAGACGACAAGAAGAACATCCATGCCCACGAGCAGACCATGAAAAGCCCCAAGCTCGACCGGCTGCGCCTCATGAGCGAGGTGAGGACGAACTTCAGTTCGGTCTTTGGGCTGTATTCCGACCCGAAGAAGGTCCTGGAGACCCAGATACAGCCCAAGCTCGGCGCGCCGGAGGTGGAATTTGCCACCAGGGATGAATCGCACAAGCTCTGGGTCATCCACGAGACGGCCATGATCGAAAAAATATCCAAGATGATACAGAGCAAGAAGGTCATCATTGCGGACGGCCAGCACCGCTACGAAACCGCCAAGATCTACCGTGACCGCATGCGGGCCGCATCGGGAAAGACGGACGGCAACCAGAGCTACGAGTACATCCAGATGTACCTCACCAACCTGGAGGAGGGCGTGAGGATCATGCCGAGCCACCGCGTCATCATCGACAGTATGGGCGTGGGCCTCGTGGACCTGGAATACCGTCTCAAGGAGCTCTTCAACATGGTGCCGTTCGACAACCGCAAGGCGTTCATCACGGCCCTGAACAAGGGCGGGACCGGCACACTGGGCCTCTATGTCAAGGGCATACCACGGTTCTACCTGCTCCAGCTCGCCCAGGACACGGAGATTGAAAAGTACCTCCCCTCGGGAATCCACCCCCTCCTCAAGCGGCACGATGTCACGGTCCTCCACGAGTGCATCATCGAGCCCATTCTGGGCATCGGCACCACCATGGAGAACAAGCGCATCTTTTTCACCAGCCGGGCCGAGGAGGCCCTGGACATGGTGACCAGGGAGCAGGCCGACATCGCCTTCCTGCTCAATCCCCCCTCCATGGAGGACGTGATGGAAATCGCCGAAGCGGGACTGCGCATGCCGCTGAACTCCACCTATTTCTTCCCCAAGACGCCCACGGGCCTGGTCTTCCATTCCCTCGAATAGCCCTTACACGGCCACGCGGACGATGCCCACCGGTAAGCCGGAGTCCTGGCCTGGACATGGCGGCCGTTGCATCCTGCTTGACGATCGAGAATGATTGTTCTATCTTCGAACGATGGTTCATTCCACGAACAAAGATTCCAGGGCCTTGACCAGGAAAGAGCGTGAATTGGCCTTCCGCAGGGACGCCATCCTCGATGCCGCCAGGGAAATCTTTGAACGGGAAGGCTACTTCAACACCACCATGGCCCAGATAGCGGCCAGGGCCGAGTTCGGCGTGGGGACCCTGTACCAGTTCTTTCCCAGCAAGCAGGCCCTCTTCTCCGAGGTCATCAGGAGGGGCCTGGACGCATTCATGATCTCCCTGAAGAACCTCGTTGCCAGAAAGTCGTCATGGAGGGACAAGCTCTCCATCTTCGTGGAATTCAACATCGGATGGATTGAGAACAACCCCGGTTTCCACCGGCTCCTCCATGAGTTCTACGCCGCACCGATCCCCGAGGTGAGCCAGCAGATCCTCACATACATCCGCGATCTCCACCTCGAGAATCTCAGAATCACCCGCGAGATCTTCATGGAGGCCAACCGCGAGGGGGAGCGCTGTGATCCGGAGCTGAAGCCCCTGATGCTCATGGGCATCATCCACACCATTGCCCAGACGCACTCTCTTGGTATACTGGAAAAGGGACCGGCCGAGTTCACGGCCGGCATACTGGATGAATTTCTCAGGAGGGTACCGTTGTGAGAAGACTGTTCTTTCCACCCATGCTCTGCGCCCTGCTGTGTTGGGCACTGCCCGTTCTGGCCGCCGACCACCTGACCCTGGAGGACTCCATACAGATGGCGATCCAGAGGAACCCCTCGGTGAGGGCCCAGGATCAGGAGGTCCTCGTCAAAGAGATGGACCAGCGGGTCCGGTTCTCGAAGATGCTCCCCACCGCCGACCTGTCCTATGGCTACGCCCGGCTCGACGAGACGCCGAGCATGACCTTCCCCCTGGATTTTCCCACCGGCACGCAGGTCTTCACGGTCCCCATGGGGACCAGGGACAACTACTCCATGAGCATCGAGGCGAAGCAGGTCCTGTTCGCGGGCGGGGCCCTGTACAACAGCTACCTCATCTCGAAGAACGACCGCTACGCCGCAGAGCTCGACAGGGAGCAGACCGTCCGGCGCCTCAAGCTCCTGGTCATCGATGCCTACTACGGGGTCATCAAGGCCCGGCAGCTCAGGGAGGTGGCCACGGCGAGCGTGGCATCGGTGAAGTCGCTCCTGGACGTCTCCAACGCCTTCTTCAACCAGGGCATGATCCCCAAGAACAACCTGCTCGAGGCGCAGGTGCGCTTCGCCGAGACCGAGCAGAACCTCATCTCGGCGGAGAACGCGGTCAAGATCGCCGAGTCCAACCTGAACCTCCTCCTGGTAAGGGGGCTCACCGACGAGGTCATCATCGACTCTGAGATCCCGCTGGCCGCCACGGACATCACCTTCGAACAGGCCCTGCAGACGGCCTACGAGAACAGGCAGGAGATCAAGACCGTGCAGCTCCAGCTCGACAGTACCGGCAAGGGGGTGACCATCGCGCGCTCGGAATTCATGCCCTCGGTGGCGGCCACGTACACCTACGAGCGGACAGGTGAAGAGTACGACGTGGAGAACGACGGCTGGCAGGCCGGCATCGGCCTGAGCTGGAACCTGTTCCAGGGGGGGGGAAGCTACTGGAACTACCAGAAGGCCCAGTACACCAGCGCCAAGGTGGGGTACCTCCTGGAAAACCTGAAGAACTCGGTGGCCCTCGAGGTGAAGAACTCGTACCTGAACATCGAGGAGGCCCAGGCACGGCTGAAGGTGGCGGAGAAGAGCATCACCCAGGCCCAGGAGAACTTCAGGATAGAAAAAGACCGGTACAACCTGCAGGTATCCACCTCCACCGATGTGCTCCGTGCTGAAGCCCTGCTTGCCCAGGCCCGGAACAACCTCATCTCCTCGCGCGCGGACCAGGCCCGCGCCATGGCGGCACTGCGGGCCTCCATGGGAACCCTGTAGCAGCACCCCACCCCTCAAGGCGTTTCCCGGAGCCTCCGGCACCCTGCCGGGGGTTCCCTGTATCAGGGCATTGCCGCTTCCGCTCCCGTCCTTGATAGGGCGCCTGCAAGTATGCTAACCACACGGGAATGGCAAAACCACCCTCACTGAAGGCCGAGATCTCCAAG
>CAZNGL010000106.1:0-10245 GCA_964572405.1 uncultured Bacteriovoracaceae bacterium | reverse complement strand
GGATGACGGCCGCGGCCAGGGTCTCCTGCATGGGGGCGTCCACCGCCTCCCTGCGGTACCCCCTGCGGTGGAGCGAGCCGCCCGATGCGTCCAGGTAGATGGTGGCCCTGTTGTCCGCGATGTGGAGGTTGAAGCAGATGTCCGCGTCGATCCTGGCCACGCTGGGCCTGTCCCCGCACGCATCCCTGAAGCTGTCCACGATGGCGTCCTTGAGGACCAGGGCCGCGTACTGGGAGTGGCGGATCCTGCTGCCGCTCACGTTGGCCGAGATCACGAAGGTCTTGTCCAGGCCGAAGAGGCCGGTCCACGGCAGTGACCGGGCGGTCTTGTACAGGTAGTCGGTGCTGTGGCAGTCGAACACGATGAGCGGCGCGAGCACCCTGCTGATGATGCGGGCCGTGTAGGTGATGCGGTAGAGCGCCTCCGGCGTCGCGGTGAAGTGCAGGCCGTGGAAGGCCGGCTTCACTCTCGCCGCGCCCAGGTCTTCCAGCTCCCGGGCGGCCAGGTCCTCCATGCCGTCCGCCACCTGGGCGAAATACCCGTTGTGCTTCTGATAGGTGTATGTCACGTGCACTCCTTCGTGTCCCGCTCCCTACACCCGCGGCCCATCCCAAGTCCAGGGGAATCCGAGAGATCCCGGCAGGCCCCCTGGCCTCCTTGGAAGATCCCGTCATTGACAAGGGAGCCCCCACCTGCTTCAAGGACCCTCATGGACACGGTCCTCATCCACCCTCCCCTGTCGCGGCCCTGTGAACCCCCTGCCGGGGTTGCGCTCCTCGCCGGTGCCCTGAAGTCCCACGGCATACCGCACCTGGCCGTCGATGCGAACCTGGAAGGGGTCCTGCACCTGCTCCAGGGGGAGGTGCAGGCACCAGACACCTTCACCAGGCGGGCCAGGGCCCACCTGGAGGAGAACCTCGCCTTCCTCAGGAGCAGACACTGCTTCCGGGACAGGGGGCGCTACATCCGGGCGGTGAGCGAGATCAGCCGCATCCTCGAGGCCTCGGCGCTGCCCCTCAGGACCCGGCTCGGCCTGAACAACCTCCAGCACGACGAACTCTCGCCGCTGCGGAGCGCGGACCTCGTCCGCCGGGCAGAAGAGCCGGAAGGGGACGTCTTTGCGCCGTACCTCCGCACGCGGCTGGCCGCCCTGCTGGAAGCACAGGCCCCGCGTACGGTGGGCCTGTCGGTCAACTTCATGAGCCAGGCGCTGAGCGCCTTTGCCGCCATCGGGCTGCTCAGGTCGCTGGATCCGGGCATACGGATCGTCCTGGGCGGAGGCCTCGTCACTTCGTGGCTGAAGGGGCCGCTGAAGGGCAGCCCCTTTGCCGGCCTGGTGGACGAGATGGTGGCAGGCCCCGGGGAGACGCGGCTCCTCGAGCTGGCAGGGGCGAGCTGCACGCACTCTCCCTGGACCCCCGACTTCGACGCGTTTTGGGACCTGCCCTACCTCTCGCCGGGCTTCGTGCTGCCGTTCGCCGCCTCCACCGGGTGCTGCTGGGGAAGGTGCTCCTTCTGCCCGGAGCGCGCCGAGCAGAACCGGTATGCGTGCATCCCGCCCCGGGACGTGCCGACGCAGGTGGGCGACCTGTGCGGACGCTACGCGCCCTCGCTCGTCCACTTCACGGACAACGCCATGAGCCCGGCCCTGCTCGCGGCCATGGCCGGATCGGGCCTGAACGCGCCGTGGTACGGGTTCGCCAGGCTCACCCCCCACCTCACGGACCCGGAGTTCTGCAGGGCGCTGAGGCGCTCCGGCTGCGTGATGCTCCAGCTGGGGCTCGAGTCCGGCGACCAGGCCGTGCTGGACTCACTGGACAAGGGCATCCGGCTGGGCGACGCCTCCCGGGCGCTGAAGAACCTCCACGGGGCGGGCATCGGGACCTACGTGTACCTCCTCTTCGGCACCCCGGCCGAGAACGAACAAAGCGCCCGCATGACCCTGGAGTTTGTCGCGTCACACGCCGCGTACATCGACTTCCTGAACCTGTCCATCTTCAACCTGCCCCGGTACGGCGACGAGGCGGGCTCCCTTGAGACCTATGACTTCTCAGGCGGCGACCTCTCCCTCTACCGGGGATTCACGCACCCCGGGGGCTGGGAGAGGAACCGGGTGCGCAGGTTCCTGGACCGGGAGTTCAGACGCCACCCGGCCATCGCGGGCATCGTCCGGAACGACCCGCCCTTCTTCACCTCGAACCACGCACCGTTCTTTTGCTAGGGCATCGTGATTTTTTGCTGGCATTTCCCGGAAAATCAGCTATAAGGGCGCACACGTACCCCAGCGCACCACCTTCAAAGGAAGCCCGCCGCTGATCCTTTGCGTGTCTGCGAAACGGTTTACGACTACGAACCAAAGGAGCTTCAGCGTGGATACCTTCAGAGACCTCGGCCTGTCCGAGGTCATGCTCAAAACGATAGCCGGCAAGGGCTTTGGTGAACCCACCCCCATCCAGCAGGCCATCATCCCCCTCCTCATGGACTCCAGGCGCGACGTGGTGGCCCAGGCCGAGACCGGCACGGGCAAGACCGCGGCCTTCGCCATCCCCATCCTCGAGCGCCTGGGTGAACCCGACGGCCGCGTGAAGGCCCTGGTGCTCGTGCCCACCCGGGAGCTTTCCATCCAGGTGGCCGGAGAGATCCGGTCGCTCTGCCCCGGCAGGAGGATCCAGGTCGTCTCGGTCTACGGGGGCCAGCCCTTTGCCCCGCAGCGCAGCGCCCTGAAGCACGGGGCGGACATCGTGGTGGGCACCACGGGCCGCATCCTCGACCACCTCGAGAAGAGCACGCTGTGCCTGAAGGACCTTGAGGACCTGGTGCTGGACGAGGCGGACGAGATGCTGGACATGGGCTTCGTGGACGACATCGCGGCCATCATGGCCCACACTCCCGCGGGCAGGCGCACCCTGCTCTTTTCCGCCACCATGCCGAAAGAGGTCCTGGCCATTGCCAGGCGCCACATGGGTGCATACGAGACCATCGCCACGGGACCGAAGAACCACGCCCGGCAGCTCATCGACCAGGTCTACGTGGAGGTGCGCGAGCAGGACCGGTTCGAGGCCCTGTGCCGCATCATCGACCGCGAGCCCGGCTTCTACGGCCTGGTGTTCTGCCGAACCCGCACGGAGACGGCGTCGGTCGCGGACATGCTCATCGAGCGCGGATATGCCGCCGAGTGCATCCACGGCGAGATCGAGCAGGCCGAGCGGGAGCGCATCATGAAGCGGCTCCGCTCGCGGCAGACCACCGTCATGGTGGCAACCGACGTTGCGGCCCGGGGCATCGACGTCCGCGACCTCACCCACGTCATCAACTACGACCCGCCCCAGGACCCCGACTCGTACGTGCACCGCATCGGCCGCACCGGGAGGGCCGGACGGACGGGCATGGCCGTCACCCTGGTCATCCCACGGGAGCGGCGCGTCCTGGACCTCATCCGGCGCACCACGGGCAAGGCCATGCGCCGGTGCGGCGTCCCGGCGGTGACGGACATCATCGCGGCCAGGCGTGCGCGCATCGAGGAGGAGATCAGGCAGGTCATGCACGCCGAGGACGCAGGACCGTACTCCCTGCTGGCGACATCGCTCCTGGAGGGCGCCGATCCCGTGACGGTGCTGGCCTCGTGCCTGCGCCACGCCTACGGCGACGAGCTGGACCCGAAGGCGTACAGGGAGATCCGCGCATTCGCACCCCAGTCCCGCTCAGAGACGCACACCCGCCTCTTCGTGGCGCGCGGCCGCAGGCACGGCATGACGCACCGGAACCTGCTGCGGTTCATCCGGGAGCACACCGGGGTGAAGGAACGGCTGGTGAAAGACATCGAGATCAAGGACGACTTCGCCTTCCTCACGGTGCCGCCGGCGGAGGCAGCGCTCATCCAGAAGCGGCTCGGCCGGTCCAAGGGCCGTCCCCTCGTGGGCATCGCCAGGCCCGGACAGGGCCGCAAGGTGGCGGGATGAGGCCGGGCACCGTTACCGGGCCGCGTCCCTGATGATGGTGCCGGAGACCATGCCCCAGTTGTCCTGGTAGATCATGTAGCGGGGAAGTTTGAACGGGTCGGCATTGCGCGAGAGCGGCGAGAGCACCGGCCCCCAGGTGATGACGAAGGCGCAGGAATACCCGGCGTCTTTCACGGCCCGACGGGCGGCCTCGGAGTATATGCCGTTGGGGTAGAAGAAGCCCTTTACCTTCACGCCCAGCCGCTCCTGGAGCACGTCCTTCGACCCGGCGATCTCGCGGACAAACCCCTTGGCGTCCTTTTCACGGAATTCCTCCTTCAGGTGGAGGTGGTAGTACCCGTGGGCGCCCACCTCGCAGCCGTCTTTCGCCAGCTCCAAGAGCTGTTCCCAGGTGAGGCTGTAGGACTTCCTGCCGATGATTGCCGGGTAGATGCCGAGCACGGGCCTGATGCCCCGGGGTTTGAAGACCTCTCGGTAGGCCGCATACACGGTCGCGTTGCCGTCGTCGATGGTGACGAGCACGTTGTGCGTCCCCTTCACCCTGCCCGCAACGAGGTCGGCCAGGCTCACGAACCGGAACCCTTTTGACCTGAGGTGGTCCATCTGCGAAGCGAGCTCCTGCAGGGAGACGTCCCCGGGAAATTTCCCGCTGCCGTGGAAGGAGTGGTAGCAGAGCACGTAGGCCTTCGCGTCCATTGCATGCGCCCTGCCCGCTCCGGCAAGGAACGCCGCGAGGACGAGCATGAGGGCCAGCGCCACGTGCACAGCCGTGATGGCCCAGGGCCTCTTTCTTTCTCCATGGTTCGTGCAGACGGTCATGCTGTGATCCTCTCTAGCTCATCTTGTGATCACGGGGAATAAAAAAATCGGGAAGCATTCATGCGTGCATTCCTCCATAGAGTCCCCCATATCCTCCATCCTCATAAGCAGCACCTTCCTCTTGTCTTGGTAGACAAAGGTGAAAGAATTGTTGTACATGCGGTAAACATCAGCATGGTGGTGGATATGGTACCGTGAGAGTTGTTTCATCTCTTCAAGTGGAAGGTGAACAGATCCGTGGTGACTATTTTACTCAGAGGCAGCTTAGCACATGCGCAATGCATGGCCATTTCCGTGCATCCATAAGAACATCCCATGACAGACAGATTATTCTCGAGCCGGAGCCGTATAGTCTTGACCAGGATCATCATCGTCACCCTGGTGCTTTACATTCTCTTCAGTCCTCATCAGGGTTACCCCCCTCTGATCCAAGATCTGTCTGAAATTGCAGGATTCATTCTCCTCGCTGTAGCAGCCTTCGGCCGGATCTGGTGCCTGATCTACGTCGGGGGAAAGAAGAACGATGTCCTCATGACGCTCGGACCCTACTCGATTGTGCGAAATCCCTTATATGTATTCAGTTTCCTGGGAGCCGTCGGCCTCGGACTGACGGTGGAGAATCCCATGCTGGCGTTGTTTCTCGCCGTGGTGTTCGCCGCCTACTACCCCTATGTGGTGAGGAAGGAGGAGAAGAGACTCATCGCGCTGTTCGGCGCCGAATACCATGACTACATGGCACGAACTCCGCGCTGGTTTCCGAGGTTCGGCTCATACAGTGAGCCCGAGACGATCACGGTACGCCCGAAATACGTACACAACAGCATCCTGAGCGCGATGTGGTTCGTCTGGGCCATCATACTCTGGGAAATACTCGAATTGATCCACAGTTACCTGGGTCCATTCGGGAGGTAATATCGTCAATCTGTGCGCTACAGCGGAAACAGCTTGTCCAGAATATAGCCCACACCCAGCAGCACCTGGGTCATCAGGATGAATATCACGTTGTTTTTCAGGGCCTGGACCAGCCTGTCCCTGTCCTGATACTCCCTGGACCCCTGCATGGCCTTGCGGGCCCAGGGGAGTGTCGCCAGCGCGATCAGGGTGTAGACCGGCATGACGACAGTGCCGGTCAGATGCGTGGCCAGCACGCACCCGACGATCCACAGATACACGGACACGGTCGCTACCCTGAAGAGTCTCCCCGCAGCCTCCATGCCGTATACCACGGGCGTCGTCTTCCTGCCGCCCATCCTGTCCGCCTCCACATCCGGGAACTCGTTCAGCAGGAGCAGGTTGTGCACCAGGATGCCGCTGGGGATCGAGGCGATCAGGACCGTCCACGTGTATTCCCCGGTCTGCACAAAATAGAACCCCAGTATGGGAAGGATTCCCAGGCCCAGCCCCGGCGACCACTCGGGCCAGCGGGTCTTCAGGATCACGGGCGTATAGAGGACCAGACACAGCGCCGCCGCGACCAGGAGCGGTATCAGCTGCCAGCCCCGGAGGATCACGAAGAAAATGCCTATGAGGAGTGCGCCCAGCGAGGTGACCACCCCCACCCAGAGGGCCTGGTTGAGATGTATCTTCCCCTCGGGGACAAGCCCGCTCCCCCCGCTGAAGGGAGTCCTCGTGACGTGCAGGTCGATCCCGCTTTTGTAATCGAAGTAATCGTTGATCGCATTGACACTGCCATGGGTCAGCGTGAGCCCGAGGCCTGCGAGCAGTGCGTACCCGAGATCGAAGGACCCATAGTACCAGGCGATGGATGTCCCGAGAAAGGTAAGGACCACCGAGAGGGTGAGGAACTGCGGCCTCGTTTCCTTGAACAGCAGGAGTATCTTTTCCATCTCATCGCCTCTATGATTTTTTTCCTTCATAACCGGTGCGGTTCCCGTGTTCTATTGCCTGTTTTTCGTGTCTTCTTCAAGGACAATCATGGCAACCGTTCCTCTCACCCTTGTCATGTGCTACCCTGCAAACCATGTCACACCTCATCCGTCACCGGGTCATGCAGTGCACGGCTGAAGGATGCTCGCTCCGCTTCCCTGTCGTCGAGCACGACCAACGGGGGCTCTGCTGCCCGCGGTGCGGCTCCCCCACGGTCGTCGGCGTGGACCTGTACGAAGAGCACAAGGCGCCCCGCTTTTCGGCGTGCCCTGGAGTGCCCCGCATCGAGGTCCTGCTGGACAACATCCGGAGCGTCTACAACGTGGGCTCCATCTTCCGCACCGCCGACGCGGCGGGCATCGCCCGTCTGCACCTGTGCGGCATCACCCCCACGCCGGAGCACCCCAGGCTGAAGAAGACGGCCCTGGGCGCGGACGAGTCCATCCCCTGGGACTACTCCTCGAACGGCCTCTTTGCAGCCGCCGACCTGCAGGCCCGGGGCTTGAGGCTGTGGGCGCTGGAGGGGGGAGACCGGTCCGAGCCCATCTTCTCCTGTGCCCCGGACCTGTCTCTCGGTCCCGTGGGACTGGTGATCGGCAACGAGGTCTGCGGGGTGGACCCGGCCATCATCTCCCTGTGCGAGCGGGTCCTCGGCATACCCATGCAGGGGGTCAAGACATCGCTGAACACGGCCGTGGCCTTCGGCATCGCCGTGTTCACCATGGTTCACGGCACCGGACAGTGATGGGAGTTCCCCGGCGGCGCCGCGCGGGGATCAGACCGCTCCCGCGCCCCGGGCATTGACGGGCCACGTGCTATCCGGTACACCTCCTGGGTGTGAGGTATGCGGCATGACCCTGAAGGTCTCCCAGAAGATCTACCTGGAGCTGCAGAAGGCCATCTTCCGCGGCGAGTACCCCCCGAACGGGCGATTCCCCTCCGAGCGTGAGCTCGCGGAGAGATTCAGGGCCAGCAGATCGGCCGTGCGGGAGGCCGTGGCACACCTGAGCGAGCTCGGGGTCGTGAAGACGCTGCCCCAGAGCGGCACCTATGTCACCGACTACCAGTCCGAGGGTTCCCTGGACCTGCTCATCCACATCATGCAGACCACCGAGGCCATCGACGCGGGCGTTCTCGTGTCCCTGCTGAGGATCAGGAGGATCACCGCGCCCATCTTCGCGCGGGAGGCCGCGCTGCACGCCGACGAGGAGTCCGCGGGCAGGCTCGTGGCAGCGGGCGACGAGCTGCTGGAAGCGGTCCGCAGCAGGGGGCGCGCCACGAAGGCGCTCTCGGAGTGCGACTTCCGCTTCCACCTGGAGATCGCCCGCATGACCAGGGACATCCTGTTCCACCTCCTCTTCAACTCCTTCAGGCCCATTTACCGGCACTACACCGACATCTACTACACCCTGCCGGGATCCCGGGAGGCCACCATCCCCTTCGTGCAGGACCTCACGCAGGCGGTTCTCAGGAAGGACGCCCTGCGCTCCGAGCGCATCATGCTGGAGGCCGTAAAGGACGCCGAGGCGCGGCTCACCGGTGCCCTCGACCTGTCCCCCGGCAGCCCCCCCATCCCCCTGCGGCGGGGGAAATGAGTCATCGTCTTACGCTTATTGACTCTCAAAGATCGTCTGATAAATTATCTTTTCGCCATCTGGTCTGACCAATTTAAGCTTGACACGGGTGCGAATTGCATACATACTGCACGACCATCGGACCATGATACGGGCAGCCCGGCCATGCAGGTTAGAAAGCGTGAGCCTGGACAAGGAGGAGGTTCCCATGCACCCTGTGGAACGAGTCATCCGGACCCTGGAAGGGAAAGAGACGGACCGCGTCCCCACCTTCTGCGCCATGGTGGAGGAACGCACCTACAACGAGGTCCTGGGGAGGCCGCTCATCTCCCAGGAGGCCCTCCTCACGAACCCCGCCGTGCGCTTCATCCTCGACAAATGGGGAACGCCGCTCACGCGGTACGTGTTCCAGCCCGAGGTGACCCGCAGCATGGAGAAGCGCATCAGGGCTCAGGTGGAGCTGGGGTTCGACGCGCTGTGGGCCATCCTGGACGAGACCTTCATCATCACCGACCACCGCACCATGGTGCGCTTCACGGGGTCGCGCTTCAACCTGCAGCCCGACGGGTACGGGAACATGACCTACATGTACCGGGAGCCGTGCTTCAGGAGCACAGAGGACTTCGATGCCTGGCCGTACTGGCCCGATGCCGACGCCGTGGCGCACAGCGCGTACACCTTCTTCAGGAAGATGGTCTCCCGGTACGGCCATAAGGCCTGCCTCTTCGGCCAGGCCTCGGCCTACGGCATCCAGGAGTCGCTCCTGTGGGCAGTGGGCTTCGAGAAGGTGCCCGTGTGGATCAGGCGGGAAAAGGACCGCGTGAGGCGCTTCATCGCCATCAACGAGGAACTCTGCCTCAAGACCAACATGGCCATGCTGGACGCGGGCGTGCCGGTGATCATCCAGACCGACGACTTCGCCTTCAAGAGCGGGCCCATCATGAACCCGAAGCTCATCGACGAGCTCTTCGGCCCGTCCTACCGGCGCATCATCAAGGCCGTGCACGACCGCGGCGCCAGGTACGTGCTCCACTCCTGCGGCGACAACACCCTGCTCTTCGACACCTTCATCTCCTGGGGCGTGGACGGGCTGCACGCCTTTGAAACCACCTCCAACGTGGACATCTTCCGGGAGAAGCAGCTCCACGGCGGGAAGGTGACCATCATCGGCGGCGTGGGCGTGGACTACCTGCTCACGGACCGCTCCCGGGACGAGGAGATCGTCGAGGAGGTCAGGAGGCTCATGGCAGGGCTCGGCCCGGGCGGCAAGTTCATCATCTCGCCGGTCCACAGCCTGAGCACCATACCGGCGCACAAGCTCAGAGTCATGCTGGATGCCGCACACCTCTACGGCACCTACCCCATCTCCTCACCCCCCAAGGAGGCTTCATGATGAACGAATCCATCGCTGCGGTCCGCGACGCCATCGACACCCTGGACCTCGACAGCATCTGCCCCCTGGTGCAGAAATGCCTGGACGAGGGGCTCACGCCCGAGGAGATCATCGAGCACGGCATCGGCCAGGGGCTCGACATCGTGGGGAAGAAGTTCGAGACCGGCGAGTACTTCCTGGCCGACCTCATCATGGCGGGCGAGGTGGTGAAGGAGGCCATGCCCATCCTGAAAGACCGCATGAACCCGGGCCGCGCATCGAAGCGGGGCACGGTGATCCTGGCCACGGTGGCGGGCGACATCCACGAGATCGGCAAGAACATCGTGGGCATGATCCTGTCCGCCAACGGGTACGAGGTGGTGGACCTCGGGGTGGACGTGAGCGCCTCACGCATCATCGACACGGCCAGGAGCACCGGGGCGAGGCTCATCGGGCTCTCGGCCCTGCTCTCCACCATGGTGCACAGCATTCGCGAGGTGGTGGAGGCATCCAGGGCCGCGGGCCTGCGGGAGCAGGTCCGGATCGTCATCGGCGGGGCCTGCACGTCGCAGGGCCTGTGCGCGGAGATGGGCGCCGACGCCTACGGCGAGACCGCCATCGACGCGCTCAGGAT
>CAZNGL010000105.1:0-10263 GCA_964572405.1 uncultured Bacteriovoracaceae bacterium | reverse complement strand
GGGGCTTGATCACCCTGGCCATGGGCCGCTTCACCAGCGAGCCGTCCCCGGTCATTGCGGCGATGCCGTCGAGGCCTGCGAGGATACCGGACATGAGGCGGGCCGTGGTCCCCGAGTTGCCCGCGTCGATGACCTGCAGCGGCTCCCGCAGCCGTGAACCCTCGATCACGTACATGTCCCTGTCCCTGCGTATCTTGGCGCCCAGTGCACAGAGTGCGCCGATGGTGCTCATGATGTCATCTGATTCCAGGGCGTTCCTCACCGTGGAGGTACCCTCGGCCAGCGCGCCGAGCATGAAGGAGCGGTGCGAGATGGACTTGTCCGGGGGGGGCGTGATCTCACCGTGGATGGCCATACAGGGTTCTCCTGATCTGTGCATAGGACGACAGGGCCGCTTCCAGGTCCTGGGTCCTGTCCTGTTCAATGAGGGTGCGGAGGTGCAGGAGCTCTTGAACGTATGTGTCGATGAGCGGGAGGATGTGCTCCTTGTTGTCGGAGAAGATGTCCCGCCACATGGTGGGGTCCGAGGCCGCGATGCGGGTGAAGTCGCGGAAACCCGCACCCAGGAGCTGGCGGTGTATGTGCAGCTCGTCCGCAAGCTTCATGGAGGCATAGCTCAGCAGGTGGGGCATGTGGCTGATCACGGCCATGAGCCGGTCATGGGTGAGGGGGTCCATGGCCTGGATCCTTGTCCCGCAGGCCTCCCACAGGGCTGTCACCCTCTCCACGCAGTCCCCGCGCGACCTCTCGGTGGGGGTGATGATGGTCATGGCACCCCTGAACAGGTCCTCCTGGCTGTGAGCATAGCCGGGGTTCTCCTTGCCCGCGATGGGGTGAGATCCCACGAAGCACGGGAACAGGGCCTCGATGCGCTCCACGATGTGGGCCTTGGTGGAACCGGTGTCCGTGAGGACCGTGTCGGTGCCGATGTGCCTGATGACCTCGGCGGCCGCGCCCACGATGCTGCCCACGGGCACGGCGATGACCACCGCGTCGCTCCCCGAGGCCGCGGCCATGTCCGTGGATCCCGATGCGATGACCCCCTCGTCCAGGGCCTGACGCACCGTGCGTCCGTCGGCGTCGATCCCGGTGATGGTTGCCCTGTCCCGCAGGGCCTTTGCCATGGATGCGCCGATGAGCCCGAGGCCGATGATGGTTATCTTCATAGAACCTCTTCCAGGGCCATGACAAAGGTGCGCATCTCCTCGGTGTTCCCGACGCTCACCCTCAGGTGCTCGGGAAGGCCGAAGCTCGCCATGTGCCGGGTGATGATGCCACGCTTGAGCAGGTCTTCGTAGACCTGGGCGCACCTGCTCCCGATGTGCACCAGCATGAAGTTCGTCTGGGATGGGACGTACACCAGCCCCAGGCGCTCGAAGGTGGCTGCCAGGGTGTTGAGCCCCTTGAAGGTGACCCTGAGGGTCTCCCGCAGGAAGCGGTCGTCCCCCAGGGCCGCCTCACCTGCCTTCTGGGCCAGGTTGTTCACGTTGAAGGGCGGTTTGATCCTGAGCAGGCTGTCCATGACCTCCTTGCAGGCGATGCCGAACCCCACGCGCAGCCCCGCGAGCCCGTGTGACTTGGACAGGGTGTGCACCGTGACCAGGTTCCCGTGCTCCCGGGTGAGGGGCACGCAGCTGGAGAAGTCGGACGCCCGGGCAAAGGCCCCGTATGCCTCGTCCATGACGATGAGCACACTGTCCGGCACGGCGCGGATGAGCGTCTCCACCTCCCTGGCCCTCAGGTAGGCCCCGGTGGGGTTGTTGGGGTTGGCCACGAAGACGATCCTGGTCCTCGTGCTCAGGCGTGCCGTGATGCCCCCCACGTCTATCCGGTGCTCGCTCATGGGGCTGGGCACCACGACAGCCCCGCAGGCCTGCGAGGCGATGGCGTAGTAGCTGAAGGTGCACTCCGGGATGATGACCTCGTCCGCGGGCCTCAGGAAGGCCCTGCAGATGAGGTCGAGGATCTCGTCGGACCCGTTGCCCGCAATGATGTGCTCCGGGGCGCAGCCGAAGAATCGGGACGCAGCCTCCCGCAGTGCCCGGGAATCCGGGTCAGGATACAGGTGCGAGGATCCCAGGGCGATCTGGACCGCCTGCATGGCTTTGGGGGAGGGGCCCAGGGGATTCTCGTTGGACGCGAGCTTGATGGGGGTGGACACGCCGTAAAGCAGAGCGATCTCTTCCTTGGACCTCCCGGGCACGTAGGGGGGGATGCCGAGGACCCAGGGCGCCGGCTCCACGCGCTTCATGGCAGTGATCTCCCTTCCGGATAGGAGCCCATGATGATGAGGTCTCGGGTATAGGTCCGGATGTCCTCGATGGCCTCCTTCACCGTGTCGTCAGCCAGATTGCCCTGGAAATCGATGAAGAACAGGTACTCCCACGGGCTCTTCTTGGAGGGTCGCGACTCGATCTTGGTGAGGTTGATCCCCATCCGCGCGAAGACGCCCAGGGCGCTGTACAGGGCTCCGGGACGGTTGTCCAGGGTGACGATGATGGACGACTTGGCCTGGCCCTTCACCGGCACCGCCGAGCGGCTCACCACCCAGAACCGGGTGATGTTCTCGCGCAGGTCATTGATGTTCTCGGCCAGGATGGACAGCCCGTAGATCTCGGCGGCCATGGCGGAGGCCACGGCTGCCCCGTCTTCGTGGGAGCGCGCGGCCATGGCCGCGTCCGAGGTGCTCGTGGTCTCGATGATCTCCGCCCGGGGCAGGTTGGATGCCAGCCACACCCGGCACTGGGCGATGGCCTGGGGGTGCGAGAACACCTTGCGGATCCGGTCCTTGGGGATGGCCGACAGGAGACAGTTCCGGATGGGGAGCATGAACTCCTGGATGACGCAGAGCCTGGTGGCCGCCATCATGTCCAGGGTCTGGTTGATCATGCCCTCGGTGGAATTCTCCACCGGCACCACCCCCAGGTCGACCCGGGACGTGGCAACGGACTGGATGACCGATTCGATGTCCTTGCAGGGCATGAGGTCGCCATCCTGGGAAAAAACCGAGAAGGCCCCCTGATGGGAGAAGCTGCCCTCGGGCCCCAGGTAGGCCACCTTCTGCCGCTGCTGGAGGGACCGGGAAGCACTGAAGATCTCGCGGAAGATGCCCTCCACCATGGGCCTCGTGAGGGGCGGCTGCCGCCGGCCGTCCAGACGGTTGATGATCTCCTCCTCCCGGGCGGGGTCAAAGACCAGCTTCTGCTGGGAACGCTTGATCCTGCCCATGTCCACCGAGAGCCGCGAACGCTTCTGGAGCAGGTCCAGGATCTGGTCGTCCAGCGCGTCGATGGCGCCCCTGATATCATCGATCTTCTTCTTCATGGTTCAAGCCCTTTAATCCAAAGACTCCATCCTGCCCCGGGACGATCGCCGGGGCAGGCACATCGTCCCATTATCACGCATCTTTTCATGCCTTGATGAGGCCGAAACACTACCAGAAGGCGCCGTCTTTATCAAGTCGGAGTGTTGCCGGGCACTGCAGGATGTGGATATATGGGCTATGAACCATGATGCGCAGGTGTACGGCGGGAAAAAAGCCTTGTAATGCTGATGGGAATGAATATTCTGCCGAAAGCTACCGATATGAAAGCCGGACTGAATGTTGACATGCATCGCCTCTGTGTGCAATATGCCCAGATAAGATATAAGAATGATTAGACAGTTTCCCGTGGAAGATTATTCGCCGAGAAAGAGGGGGAGGCCGCGTCGTTTCCGTCTGCGGCATATCCTTCTGTTGCTGATCATCATCGGCGTGTCCTCCTTCTTCCTGCCCGACAGCAGGGGCGGGTCACAGACGGTTCCTTCCAGGTCGGGGATGGTATCCCCGGGCGCACCCTCCCGCGAGGAGCTCGCCAGGACCGATCTGAAGACCATCGACGAGGATACCATCAGGAGGCACGACCTCACCATCCGCTGGGATCTCCAGCGGTTCATCGCAGAAAACGCGGTGAAGTACAAGCTGTACTACGGCGCCATCGTGGTCATGGATGCCCGCACCGGTGCAATCCTCGCCCTGTACGGCCATGACCGCGGCGGCCAGGACTGTACCCTGTGCCTGGACACGAACCATGCAGCCAGCGTCTTCAAGATGGTGACAGCGGTGGCCGCCATGGACCTGCGGGGCTACACGGGCAGCAGCACCTTCTCGTACACGGGCAGCGCCCATACCCTCTACAAACATCAGCTCGTCAACCGTCATGACCGCTGGACCGCGGACATCACCCTGGCGGATGCCTTTGCCCGCTCCAACAACGTGGTCTTCGGCAAGCTCGGCACCATCTACCTCGGCGAGGACCCCATCTACCTCACCGCCATGAAGATGGGGTTCTGGAAGTCGCCCCTGAAGGAGATCGAGTGTGCGCCCAGCACCATCTACTTCCCCGCCGACGAGTACAGCCTGGCGGAGCTCGCCAGCGGGTTCAACCGGCAGACCAGGATCTCGCCCGTCCATGCCGCCCAGATGGCAAGCGCCGCGGTGAACAACGGTTCCATGGTCACCCCGCATATCGTGCGCAGCACAGAGGTGGAGAAGGTCGCGGTCATGGGCGAGCAGACTGCACGGGGGCTGGCATCCATGATGGAGCGGACGATCCGGTGCGGCACGATCTCGAGCGAGTTCAGGGGCATGGCATCGGACCGGGTGCTCAGGAACATCACCATCGGGGCCAAGAGCGGCAGCATCGACGGCGACGAGCCCCCGGGACGGAGAAACTGGTTCGTCGGGTTCGCCGTGGACGAGGCGAGCGGCGAGGCCATCACCATCGGCTGTCTCCTCGTCCTGGACGCCAGGTACTGGATCCAGGCGGACACCCTGTCCCGTCTCGTCATACGCCAGCACTTCTCCCGGCACCTCGACGTGGCGCAGAACACCCGGGCGAAGCACAAGGCAAAGGGGTAGAAGTTTTCGACTCCAAGGCAGGAGGTTTCTTCCCGCCATTGCCCGCCTTGCCCTTGACACCCCGAATACGGCTGTGCTAGCAAGGAGTGCGGTTTCGGGACGTAGCGCAGTCTGGTAGCGCACCTGAATGGGGTTCAGGGGGTCGGAGGTTCAAATCCTCTCGTCCCGACCAGCTTTTTCTCCTGCCCAAGAATACCCATTATCCGGAATCTCTCCCCATTCAGCTATGGCTTCTGCGCCATGCCGGTCACCGAGAACGTGAAGGTCACGGTCCTCTTCTCCCGGGGGCCCAGGTTCAGGGTCCACTCCAGCATGCCGTCCGGATCGGGTTTCGCCTCCGGCGAGGCGCCGATAAGGTTCACCTCGATGTCCTCGTCGCGGGACACGGGGACCTGGTCCTTCACGGTTATGGATGCAGTCCCGGACCGGGTGTTCTCCAGGGTGATCTCGTAGGCATAGGTGGTCCGGTCCCTGCCGGTCAGGGTCTTTTCGTGGAAGGCCTTTGTTTCCTTGCGTTCCACACGGACGCCCTCGTCCACCCCCAGGTCCAGGGTGATCTTCTCCCCGGGGTTGGCGCGCTCCATGGTGCCCGTACCGGAGAACACGCCGTCCACCAGCGACGAGTATGAGCCAGCGACCAGCGGCGCATCCCCCTGGAGCTGCGATTCCGCCCTCAGGTAGGCCCGCGGGCTCAACTTGGGGACCGCCACCAGGGTGAAGGCGGCCCTGTGGGACTGCCTGGCGAGGAGCACCGTGTGCGGCGTGCCGTCGCCCGGCACCTGCACGTCCCTGGCCGCTCCGATGAGGAAGGACGTGGAGGTGGCCGCCACCGGGGCCCGGGCCTCCATGGGCGCGGCCGCCATGACGGCCATGTCGCTGGACTCGGCCATGGCCTTCTTCTCGCGCGTCTGTATGCGGGGACGGTCGAGGTACCAGGGCATGAGCCGGGGCGCCTGGATGCCGAAGGACGGCTCACCCGTGGAGACGAAGAGGTCCCTGACCTCCCAGTCCAGGCCCGTGGCCTGGCGGAGGGATGCGGATGTCTCGATCACGACCTGCCCCGCGTCCGGGCGTGCCAGGACCCGGTATTCCGGGCTCCACGAGGATGACCCCACCACGTAGGAGACCTCCAGGGCGCCTCTGCCCTGGATGTCGATCCTGTATCCCGGGTTTTCGCTCAGCTGCTTCAGTCGGTCCTGGAGGTCCCTGACCTGGACCTCCAGGTCCTGGATCTTCTCTGAGAGCTCCACGCTGCGGGCGTTCAGGCCGGGGACCCGGGCATCGATGAATCCCAGGGCATCGGTGAGCTGTGCCCGGGTGAACGGTGCGGGTTTTTCCTTGGTCCCGGCGGAAAGGTAGATGATCTCGATCTGCTTGTCCACCATGGACAGCTCCCTTTTTACCTTTGCCAGCAGGGACTGCCTGAGCACCAGCTCTTCCCGGAGCGCCTTAGCCTTGCCCGAGGGGGAGCGGGCGGGCTCCACGCTCACGGATCGAACCTCTCCTCCCGCACTGGGACTGACGGTCAGGGAGTCGGCGACCATGTCTGGGGGCGCGTCCAGGGCAAGGCTTCCGCTCACGGAGACGTCAAAGCTGATGTATGCCTGATCCCCGTACAGGACCGCCTTCCTGATCTGCATGCCCTCGCAATCACCTGCCAGGAAACAGATCACCAGGAACATCGATGACAGGACGTACAAGCTCTGCATGCCGATCACCTCCCGCGTTTCACCGCATGCTGCACCCGTGATGCCGATGGATCCATCATTATGCCGTGTGAGCCGGATGCGCAACCACGTTTCCATACATATCACACCATTGACTTGATAGGGAAATGTCCGTATGGTGAAGCCACGGTTACAAGAATGTTATCACCTGCCGTGTGCATGAAGGGGAGTCTATGAGGGGGAACATACAGTACTGCTGCAGCATCGTCCTGTGCGGTTTTCTGCTCCTGGCGTATCCTTACCCGGCTTCGTCCCAGGCCGACGAAGACGACCAGAGCACCGTGTTCCGCGAGAATCTCCTGCCCGCCCAGCAGGGGGACGCCAAGGCCCAGGTCTTCGTGGCCTACCTCTACGAGACGGGGCAGGGGGTGAACAGGAACTACGCCAAGGCGGCCGAATGGTACGAGAAGGCCGCCCAGCAGGGCAACGCCACGGCCCAGACCCAGCTCGGGGACATGTACCGGCTCGGCAAGGGCGTGCCACAGAACTACGTCATGGCCTACGTGTGGCTCGACCTGGCGGCATCCGCGGGGAGCAGGCAGGCCCTGGGCCTGAAGAAGAACGTCAGCTCCAAGATGACGGGCACCCAGATGGCCGAGGCGAAGAAGCTCCTGAGGAACTGGAAGGTAAGGCAGTAACCCCGGGCGTTGCCTTCGCAGGCTCACGCACAATGAGTGTCTGCGGGGTGCGTCAAAGGGACTTTGCCGCCGTGAACAGGATCTGCCCGCCCCCGAGATACCCCAGCCCCCCTGACCAGTAGAGCAGCGCTGTCGCGTCTTTGAATCCCATGGTCTTCAGCTCGTCGAGGAGTTCCCACCCGAACTGGTAGTAACTCAGGCACCCGTCGGACTGAAGCGGGTCGCCGTGGTATTCGGGGGGCAGGACATGGCTCACTTCCCCGTCGGGAAGGATGCGGGCCCGGACGATGTTCTTCGCGGACCCCTTGGCGAACGGCACGCTGAAGTAGAGGGTGCCGCCCGGCTTCAGGCATCGCAGGCACTCCCGGAACGCCCGGAGATAGTCCGGTATGTGCTCGAAGACATCAAAGGAGAGGATGAAGTCGAAGACAGCATCCGCAAAGCTGAGCCGCGTGAGGTCTTCGTTCCGTATCCCGTCTGCGTTGCATGCACCGGGGACCGTGGCCTTGCCCAGATACTCGCTGCCAAGGACGTTCGGGTACGATCTGCTCAGGTACGTGAACAGGGGGGTTGTCTGCTCGGTGATGTAGATCCGTGCATCACGGCCCGGCCTGCACTCCTGCTCGAACACGTGCATTGTTGCGCGCATCCTGCTGTTCAGCCGGCATCCGGGGCACTCGAGCCGTTCCCTCCAGTTGGGTGTCCAGACGCCGTTGACCTCGTGCGCGTACTGGGAATCCACCAGGAAGTGAACCTTCCTCCTGCACACGTAGCAGTACCCCTCGAACGTGAATTCCCTCCCTGAGCCTGGGAGCAGGCCGTTCTCGAAGGAGAGCCGTTCCTGTTCGAGAGAGGGGTGGCTCTTCACATGTTCCCGGTACTCGTCGTACGAATGAACCCGCATCACTTCCAGGGCAGGGGCGTCCTGATGCCGTAAAGGATTCTCGCCGAGCCGGGCGAGCACCTCTGAGCGATCCGCGCCGACCTTGAGCGCCTCCTCGAGGCTCGCCGCCATGCGCGCAGTATCGCCCCTGTCCCGGAACAGGTCCGCCTGCAGCAGGCGGGCGGCGGCACACGAGGGGTTCAGGCGCATCGCCGCGTCTGCCATGCGCATGGCCAGTGCGGGTTCTTTCCTCTCCCTGAGGCGCCACCCGACGGCGACGCACAGGTCAGCACACTGGGGGAGGGAGCTTATCTCATCCTCGGGCAGTGGTATGTCGAGGAGCAGCAGGAGCCGCTCCAGCGCCTGGAAGAACGAGTCGATGTCGTCCAGCTCGATGCTGGTGCCCAGGATGCCCGCGAGGCCCTGCAGGTGGGAGGGGGAGTCGCTCAGGACGTCGAGGTAGAGGGCCTGGGCCTTCGCGTGATCCTTCCGGTATTCGTGGATGCGTGCCAGGCCGAGCCACAGGGAGGCATCGATCCTGTCCGAGAGTTCCCTCGCTTTTGAGAGGTGGACCAGGGCCTCGTCGATGCTGCCTGTCTGGAGCAGGGCCCTGCCGAGCTGGGTGAGGATGACCGTCTTCAGGTCAGGCGGGGCAGGGTAGGTGTCGATCTTCAGCGGGAGCGAGGCGGCCCTCCGGAAAGCGGCGGCCGCATCGTCGTACCGGCCCTGCTTCATGCGCACGAGTCCCTGGAAGTAGTGCAGCAGGGGGCTGTCCCTGAACAGGGAGATCCCCCGGGCCACCTCCGATGCCGCCTCTTCGATGCGCTCGAGCCTGAGGAGGCAGTCCGTGCTCACGGTGAAGCTGTAGTGGAGCCAGTCCTCGTCCGTGCGTTTCCCCCGCGCCATGCGCAGGTAGTGCAGGCATTGTCCGTACTCCTGGATGCCCATGCAGGCCATGGCCATGAAGAAGTAGCGGTTGGCGGTCTCGTGCCCGTCTTCGACCTCCGCCTTCAGGATGTCCAGGTTCCTCCTGGCCTTTGCCCGCCTGGTATCCTCGTCGTGGTACCCGGTGTGCCGGATGGTGATGTCCAGGGGCTCCACGCGCACCCCGATCTCGTTGAGCGACGGCACGACCTGTTCGTGCACCCTGCCGGTAAAGCGGACGCCTTCCCGGTTGGGGATGATCCTCGTCTGCAGGCTCACCGTGTCGGGCATGTCCTCTGACCTGCCGAGGATCTTCAGCATGTAGGCCCTGTCCCGGCCCTTCCTCAGGCGGGGCTTGAGGGAGGCAAGCGCCTTGCGGTCGGGTTCGTCGATGCGGTCGTCCGCATCGAGCCAGAGCAGGTAGTCGGAGCGGGCGCAGGCGATGGAACGGTTCCGGGCGGCGGAGAAGTCGTCGGTCCAGGGGAAATGTTCGACCCTGGCACCCATGGACTCGGCAACGGCAACCGTGGCGTCCGACGAGCCGGTGTCCACGATGCAGATCTCGTCCGCCACCCCCCGGATGTCCGCCAGGAGGGCGCCCAGGTTCTCCTCCTCGTTCTTCACGATCATGATGACGCCGAGGGTGGCGACACCTCCACGCCCCTTCATGCATCTTCCCCCGCCGTGCTCGGCTGGCCAGCGTCGCGGGCCGTTTCCATGTATTTTTCGACGAGGCCCCTTATCTCCGGCCGGAGCAGGTCGCGGTTCCCGCCAGAGGCGAGGGCGTCCGAGAGGTTCGACAGGGAATCGGGGTCGTCGGGCCTGATGGCGAGCGCGGCCTGGAAGGTCTCAAGCGCTGCATCGGTATGTCCCAGCTCCCACTGGATGACCCCCAGGTTGTTCAGGGCCTGGGTGCTTCGCGGCTCGATGATGAGCGCCCGTTCGAATATCCTCAGGGCCCTGAGGACGTCGCCGCCGGCGAAGGCCTCCTCGCCCCAGGCGACGAGGCGCTCCGTCTGCTTGTGCTTCTCGATGCGCACCCGGTAGTTGTCGGCCCTGATGTGGTGCACAATGCCCTTCCATTTCCGGAGGAAATGCCCCCTGTTGGCTTCCATGGTCCGGGAATGATCCATGGAATTCACCCTGAAGGTCATGGACCCGAAATGGTGCACGAACACGTCCCTGGCTATG
>CAZNGL010000104.1:0-10286 GCA_964572405.1 uncultured Bacteriovoracaceae bacterium | reverse complement strand
GAAGTGCTCGCTGATGGACATGAGCGGGTTCAGCGAGGTGAGCGGGTCCTGGAAGATCATGGCGATCCCGGTGCCCCTCACGGCCAGGAGTTCCTTCCTCCCCATGGCTGCTATGTCCCGGCCGTGGTAGAGGATCCTGCCGGATACGATCCTGCCGGGGGTGCGCAGCAGACGGAGCAGGGAAACGCCCAGGGTGGACTTGCCGCATCCCGATTCCCCCACGAGCCCCATGACCTCTCCGCGTTTCAGCGTGAGGCTCACCCCCTGCACGGCCCTGACCGTGCCGATGCTGATGGGGAACTCCACCCTGAGGTCCTGGATGTCGAGCAGATTTTCGGCAGCGTCCATCTCTTCTCAGCGCTCCAGCAGTCTCGGGTTCAGGATCTCGGCAAGTCCTTCGCCCAGCATGGTGAAGCCCAGCGCCAGCACCGAGATCATCATGCCCGGAAAGGTGATGAGCCACCACATCCCGGACGGCAGGTACTTCTTTCCCATGGCCAGGTCCATGCCCCAGTCCACGATGGACGGAGGCAGGCCGAGGCCCAGATAGGTCAGCGCAGCCTCGATCATGATGGCGTCCGCCACGTTCAGGGTGAAGACTACCACCGTGGTGGCTATGACGTTCGGGAATATGTATCGTGCAAGGATGGTGAGGCTGGACGCACCTATGGCCCGGGCCGCCTCCACGTAGAGCTCCTGCTTGATGGCAAGGGTCTGGCCCCGCACCAGCCGGAAATACGTGGGGATGTAGATGACGGCAACGGCGAAGGTGATGTTGAGCACGCCGGGCCCGAACATGGCGGCCAGCGCGATGGCCAGGATGAGTCCCGGGAAGACATAGACAGCGTCCATGACCAGGGACAAGGCCCTGTCCACCATTCCCCCGGCATACCCGGACACGAGGCCCAGAAAGATGCCGAAGAACGACGAGATGACGGCCGCGAGGACGGACACCTTCAGGATGGTCTGGGAACCGAACACGATGCGGGACCACACGTCGCGACTGAGGTTGTCCGTGCCCATGAGGTGGGGCCCTCCCGGGGCCGCGAGCTGCGGACCGGCCTCCTGGCTGTAGGGATCGAAGGGGGCTATGATGGGCGAGAGCAGAGCCATGAGGATGATGGCCAGGATCACGACTGCACCGAAGCAGAGGATCCACCACTCCACGCCGTACCTCCTGCCCATCCGGGCAAAGAATCGCACCGGGTACGAGAGGCCCTGGGCCATGGAGTATTTCACCGCACCTCCACTGGACAGCGTTTTACAGTCATGTCAGTACCTGATCCTCGGGTCCACAATGGCGTAGATGATGTCCACCAGCAGCGATATGAACGCCACCATGAGGGCGAACACGATAATCACGCCCTGGATGGTGGGGTAGTCCCTCAGGTAGATTCGCTCCAGCAGAAGCCTGCCCATGCCCGGCCACGAGAAGGTGGTCTCCGTGAGAATGGCGCCGGCCATGAGCAGCGACACCTGCAGGCCCATCATGGTGAGGATGGGGATGAATGCGTTCTTGAGGGCATGCCGGTACACGATCGTTGCGTGGGAGATGCCGCGGGACTCGGCGGCCAGGATGTAGTCGGCCTTGAGCACGTCCAGCATGTTGGCCCGGGTCAGGCGCACGAAGATGCCGGACAGGGTCAGGCCCAGGGTGAGCGAGGGAAGGACCAGATGTATGAGCACATCCCCGAAGGCCTCCCAGTCTCTGACGAGAAGCGTGTCCACAAGGTAGAACCCGGTGTTCTGGAAATCCGATGCAAAGATCCTGGGTCCGGTCCTGCCCGCAACGGGCAGCCAGTCGAGCCAGATGCCGAACACGAGCTGGAGCATGAGTCCGAGCCAGTAGACCGGTATGCAGTACACCACGATCCCGTAGAGGCGGATGGCGGAGTCCCGCATGGTCCTGCGCTTGTCCGCCGCATAGGCGCCCAGGAACACCCCGATGATGAGCGTGATGAGCATACCGAACGCCGTGAGCTCGATGGTTGCCGGCAGTTTATCGGCGATGGCTTGCGTCACCTCCTGCTGGAGCACCATGGATTCGCCGAGGTCCAGGTGGGCGACCTTCCAGATGTAGTCCACGTACTGGACATGCATGGGCCTGTTCAGGCCGAGCTGCTCCCGCTTCTGCTCTATGACCTTCTCCGGCGCATGTCCCCCGAGCATGGCCGAAACCGGGTCGCCGGGCATGAGCCTGAGCACCACGAAGATGATGGTGAGCAGGATGAGGACCATGGGTATGGTCATGAGGGTGCGGGTCAGTGTGTACCGGAGCAGGTTCTTCATGCAGCAGGCCGTGTCGTCCGTCCTCGAGTTTCAGGGAGGGGGCAGCCGGACTTTTTCCGGCTCCCCCCCGATACCTCATACGCCCTTATTTTCCCGTGCTGTATATGGGACCGTAGTTGAACTGGAGGGTGGGCGACAGCATGATACCCTGGATGTCCTTCTTGGCGAACACGAAGAGCGAGCCCTGGAAGATGGGTGCTGTGGGCGCCTCGATGGTCCACATCTTCTGGATATTCTGGTACAGGGCGGTGCGCTTCTTCATGTCGGTCTCCTTCTGGGCCTGGGTGAACAGCTCGTCCCACTTCCTGTCCGAAAAGAAGATGCCCATGCCGCGGGAGCCCTCGGTGCCCGCAAAGGCTGCGGTGTAGTTGTCCGGGTCGATGTAGTCCGGGTACCACCCCAGGAGGAACACGGGCATGACCTTGTTGGTCCAGTTGTCCCGGTAGGTGGCCCATTCGGCTGACTTCACCTCCACCTTCATGACACCCGTGGCCTCGAGCTGCTGCTTGAGCACCGCCGCCAGGTCCACCTCGGTGTCTCCGTAGTGGCTCGGCGTGTACCAGAGCTCGAAGGCGAGCTTGTTCTTCTCATCATATCCTTTTGATTTCAAGAGCTTTTTTGCCAGATTCACATTGCCGTCTCCGGGATAGGACTTGAAGCTTTCCTCGTGGGACCACATGCCCTTGGGCACCATGGAGTACAGGGCCTCGTTCTGACCGAGGTACACCTTGTCCAGGAGCGGCTTTCTGGTGATGGCCGCGGACACGGCCTGGCGCAGCACCTTGTCGTCAAAGGGTTTGCCCGTGCAGCGGAAGCACAGGTAGCGGATGTACGGGCCCTGGCCCGTGATGGCCTTGACCCTGGGGGATTTCATGAGGTCCCTGATGTCCGCCGGATTCAGCTGCTTGAACGCGAAGTCAATCTCCCCCTTCTCCAGGGCCAGGCGCATGGTGGTGGCGTCCGCGAAGTAGCGGATCACGATCCTCTTGTTCTTCGGCTTCTCGCCGTAGAACAGGGGGTTCGCCTCCAGCACCACCTCTTCGTCGCGCCTGAAGGAGACCACCTTGTACGGGCCGAGCCCGACCATGTTTCCGCCCTTGAGCTCGGACGGGTCGCGCACGAGCCTGTCCTTGGGGTAGACGTTGGGGTTCAACGGATAGTACGGCACCGAGGCCACGAGCGACGGGAAGTAGGACACAGGGTTCTTGAGCACGAACCTCACGCTCAGCGGGCCCGCCACCTCCACCTTCTCCACGAAATCCGTGACCAGCCAGGCAGGGTCCCCCTTGAGCGCCATGACCCGGTCGATGGACCACTTCACCACGTTCGCGTCAAATGGCGTGCCGTCGGTGAATTTCAGCCCCTTACGGAGCTTGAAGGTGTACTCCCTGCCGTCCTTGCTGATGGAATAGGACTCCGCAAGCCCCGGCATCAGGTTTGTCTTGCCTGCCGGGTACCGCAGCAGACCCTGATAGACATTGTAGAAAATCTCCCAGGTGTGGAAGTCATAGGCCTTGGCCGTGTCCATGTCGCTCACCTTCTCGGTGGTGCCGTAGACGATGGTGTCCTTCCTGGCCGCCTGTCCGGTGGTGGGGATGAATGCCAGCGATACGGCAACCAGGCAGAGTGCGATAACCTTGCATAGCCTCATAGTGATCTCCTCCCTCAACGGTTTTCGGATGGTACATCCCTCTCCCCTCGTGGTGCGGGAGCCGACTGACGGGAACTCTCTCTCGGTGTGGTATACTGATGCGCGGCAAGGAGGGACGGGATGTCACGCCCCGCGGTGTGAACCCTGCTGTGATTCCAAAGAATCATCATGTCCATGGTAAGAGCCGCTGCCGGTCCAGTCAAGTCAATAATCCTGAATGCACATAACATTGTCATACTGGTCTTGACTGATATGTTAACGGTGTTATAATAACGCTGTTAGCTTTTAAACAGAACCCTTTGTCAGAAATGAGGTGCGATCATGGACTCCGTATCGAGGGAACCTTCCGGAAAGGCCCCCCTGCTCTTCGAGATCAAGTCGAACTCCCTGGATGACGGACCGGGCATCCGGACCGTGGTCTTCTTCAAGGGCTGCCCCCTGGACTGCTTCTGGTGCCACAACCCGGAGAGCAAGCGGGTTTCTGTGGAGCTTTCCCATGACTCCGGACGCTGCATCGGGTGCGGCCACTGCATGGAGGTCTGCCCGGTTCAGGCCATAACCCTCCAGGGCAGTATCTCCATCCACCGCGACAGGTGCACCCTGTGCATGTCCTGTGTTGAGGCCTGCCCTTCCGGTGCCATGAGCCGTGTGGGCTTTTCCATGAGCCCCGGGGAGGTGGCGCAGAACGTGCTGCGCGACAAGCCCTTTTTCGACAATTCAGGAGGAGGGGTGACGTTCTCCGGCGGCGAGCCCACCATGCACCTTGAGTATGCCGCGGACCTCGCCTCGCTTCTGCAGTCGCAGGGCATCCGCGTGCTCCTGGAAACCTGCGGCCTGTTCCCCTATGAAAGGTTCTCCGAACTGCTCCTGCCTCACCTGGATGCCGTGTACTTCGACCTCAAGCTCTTCGATGAGACGTCTCACCGCACACACTGCGGCGTCTCCAACAGGCCCATTCTCGAGAACTTCCGGCGCCTGGCCGCTACGGCACGGCACTCGGGGCTCACCCTGCTGCCCCGCACCCCGCTCGTCCCGGGCATCACGGACACGGACGAGAACCTGCGGGACATTGCCGGCTTCCTGGGGCAGTGCGGCATCACACATGCCGCCCTGCTGCCCTACAACCCCCTCTGGCACGACAAGGGCAGAAGCATAGGCATTGAAGCACCCTGGTATCCCTCCGGTGCGGACAAAGGCTTCATGTCCCCCGCCCATGTGGAACACTGCAGGGAGGTGTTCCGGAGCAAGGGGATAACTTCCTGAACGGATCGCTCGTGCGGGTCTTGACAGCCCATTCCATGGGCTCTACAATGCATTCGGACAAGCGATGAACTCGCCTGCCGGGAGCTCGGACAAACCGGGCTGAGAGGGGTCCTTGCGCACAAGCGCTGTGGGCCCGCCCGTTGAACCTGAACCGGATAATGCCGGCGGAGGAAAAGGCGTCACGAGAGTCACCCCCGCCGGGGTGGCTTTTCCTTTTCCGGCCCCGGTCTGTGAAAGGGAGATCCACATGAGAAAGAACCATGCTCTCATCCTCGTCGCCCTCCTGGCACTGCTGCCCCATGGGGCAGGGTGCACCAGGCAGGCGGGCCAGCCCGAGCAGGCCCGCCTCACCGTCATGACCCATGACAGTTTCAAGGTGAGCGAGCCCCTCATCAGGGCCTTCGAGCAGGCAAACGCCTGCACCGTGTCCTTCCTCAAGTCCGGGGATGCGGGCGCTGCCCTGAACCAGGCGATCCTTTCCAGGAAGAACCCGCTGGCGGACGTCTTCTACGGGGTGGACAACACCTTCATGGGCAGGGCGCTCAAGGAGGACATCTTCGAGCCCTATGCCTCGCCTCTGCTCAGAGACATCCCTGACGAGCTCAGGCTGGACCCCTCTTCCCGGCTGCTGCCGGTGGACTTCGGCGATGTCTGCCTCAACTATGACAGGGCCTGGTTCGCCTCCCGGAAGATCGCGCCCCCCTCCGACCTGGAAGACCTGGTGAGGCCCGTCTACCGGGACCTCCTCGTGGTGGAGAACCCGGCGACCTCTTCACCGGGCCTTGCCTTTCTCCTGGCAACCGTATGCCGGTTCGGACCCGAAGGGTACCTGGACTTCTGGAAGGGCCTGAAGCGCAACAACGTGCTCGTGACCAGCGGCTGGGAGGACGCCTACTGGGGTCAGTTCACCGCCGCGTCCAAGGGGGCCAGGCCCATCGTCGTGAGCTATGCCAGCAGCCCGCCCGCCGAGGTGCACTTCTCCAAGACCCCGCTGGACGAGGCCCCCACCGCTGCGGTGGTGGCCCCTGGCACGACGTTCCGCCAGGTGGAGTTCGCCGGCATCCTGAAGGGGACGAAAAACCCCGCCCTTGCCGGGAAGTTCATGGACTTCCTCCTCGATGTACCCTTTCAGGAGGATGTGCCCCTGCAGATGTTCGTGTTCCCCGCGAACAGGAAGGCCGTACTGCCCGAGGTGTTCAGGAAGCACGCGAAGCTTGCCGACAAGCCGCTCAACATGGACCCTGAGGCCATCGCCGCCCACCGCGACGCATGGATCGAGGCCTGGACCGACACGGTCCTGAGGTAGCCCATCAAGACTCCGTACAGCATCCTCGTGGCGGCTTTCCCGCTGCTCTTCCTGGGGGCGTTCTTCTTCTACCCCCTGGCGAGCATCCTCCTGCAGGGCCTCATGCAGAACGGGCAGTGGGACCTCTCCGGTCCTGCCAGGCTGTTCGCCCAGGGGGCCTATACCAGGGTGATCTGGTTCACCACGTGGCAGGCCGCGCTGTCCACGGTGCTCACCCTGATCATCGCGCTGCCCGCAGCCTACGTGTTCGCCCGATACCGGTTCACGGGCAGGAGCCTCCTCCTGTCGCTCACCGCCATCCCCTTCGTGCTGCCCTCAGTGGTGGTGGCGTCCGCCTTCCAGGCCCTGCTGGGAAGCCGCGGCCTGGTGAATGCCTGGCTCATGGACGGCTTCTCGCTCACCCGGGCACCCATCGCCCTCGACCATACCATCTGGTTCATCCTCATGGCGCACGTGTTCTACAACTTCACGGTGATCGTGCGGATCGTGGGCAGCTCCTGGTCAAGGCTCCAGCCCGAGATCGCGCAGGCTGCCAGGATGCTCGGCGCCACCCCTCTGCGGTGCTTCCGTGAGGTCACCCTGCCCCTCATCATGCCCTCGGTGCTGGCCGCATCCATGCTGGTGTTCATCTTCTGCTTCTCCAGCTTCGGGGTCATCCTGATCCTGGGAGGCCCCCGGTTTTCCACCATCGAGGTGGAGATCTACCGCCAGGCGGTCCACCTGTTCAACCTCCCCATGGCCTCTGCCCTGTCCCTCCTGCAGATCCTGCTCACCCTGGCCTTCATGGGCATGTACACCGTGTTCCAGCGACGCACCACGGTCCCCTTGTACCCGGAGTCGCGGGCCGTCACCGAACGCCGGGTGTCCACCCCCCGCGACCGGCTCATCGTGGGGGCAACCTGCCTGTTCGTCCTGCTGCTGCTCGGCTCCCCCCTGGCAGCCCTCCTCGTCCGTTCCTTCCAGGGCGCCGGCGGCCTCACCCTGGACTATTACCGGAACCTGTCCGTGAACATCGGCCAGTCCCTCTTCTTCATCCCGCCGCTGAGGGCCATCGGGTATTCCCTCGGCTTTGCACTGGCCACCCTGGCCATGGCCCTGGCAGTGGGTCTGCCTGCGGCGTTCTCGCTTTCCCGGGCCAGGGGCGCGCTCGGCGCCGTTCTCGACCCCATCCTCATGCTGCCGCTCGCCTGCTCCGCGGTCACCCTGGGGTTCGGCTTCATCATCGCCCTGGACGAGCCGCCGCTGAACCTCCGCACGTCCATCTGGCTCATCCCCCTTGCCCACACCCTGGTGGCCTACCCCTTTGTGGTCCGCAGCGTCCTGCCCTCCCTCAAGGGCATTCCGATCACCCTGAAGGATGCAGCCGCCATGCTGGGCGCATCGCCTGCCATGGTCTTCCTGAAGGTGGTGGCCCCCATCGTGAGCAGGGCCGTGGTGGTCGGCGCCGTCTTCGCCTTCACCATATCCATCGGCGAGTTCGGCGCCACGGTCTTCGTTGCCAGGCCGGATACCCCCACCATGCCGCTGGCCATCTACCGGTTCCTGGGCCAGCCCGGAGACCTCAACTACGGCCAGGCCATGGCCATGAGCAGCATCCTCATGCTGGTGACCGCCGCTGGTTTTCTCGTCCTGGACAGGGTCAGGCTCGACAGGTGGGGGGGATACTGACATGGCCCTGCTCCAGGTACGGCACATCGGCAAGTCCTTCGGCAACAGGCCCGTGCTCGAGGGGGTGAGCTTCTCCCTGGACGAGGGGGGCATCCTGTGCCTGCTGGGCCCCTCGGGATGCGGAAAGACCACGCTGCTCCGCATCATTGCCGGGCTCGAGAGGCCGGACACCGGTCAAGTCGTCTTCGCCGGCCAGGACATGGCCGCCGTGCCTCCACACCTCAGGGCCTTCGGCATGATGTTCCAGGAATATGCCCTGTTCCCCCACCGGGACGTATTCGGCAACATCGCATTCGGCCTGAGGATGCAGGGCCTCCCAGGTGAGGAGGTCGCGCGCAGGACCCGGGAGATGATGGAGATGGTGGGCCTGTCCGGGTACGATCACAGGAACGTGGGCGAACTCTCGGGAGGCGAGCGCCAGCGCGTCGCTCTGGCCCGCACCCTGGCGCCCAGGCCGAGGCTTCTCCTCCTGGACGAGCCCCTGGGGGCCCTGGACAGGGCCCTGCGGGAGCGCCTCATGCTGGAGCTCAAGTCCATCCTCAAGACCGTTTCCGTGACGTCCGTGTTCGTGACCCACGACCAGGCCGAGGCATTTGCCGTGGCCGACCGCATTGCGCTCGTCATGGGGGGGCATATAGAGCAGATCGACACGCCGGAAAGGATCTACCGGCACCCGGCAAGCGCTACGGCGGCAAGGTTCATCGGCCTGAGGAACCTGATCGCCGGACGCATCGCCCCTTCTTGCGGGGTCGAAACGGAGTTCGGCCTGATCCGGACCCCGGTGATCCCGGGTGACGCCTCCGGACCCCTGACCATCCTCATCCAGCCAGATGCCGCACGGTTCTCCGCGCCCGGAGATGATGAAAAGGCAGGATGCCCGGTCATCCAGGGCACCGTGGTGAACGTGCTCTTCCGCGGCAGGGGGTACACCCTGGAGGTGCTGACCAGCAGGGGTACGAACCTCCTCTTCGACCTCACAGAGCCGCTGCCCGCCCTCTCTGCCGGCAGCGAGGTGCGCCTCGTGGTGGACCCGGCCGGCATCTCGGTACTGGGGCCCGGCCCGTCCGGGTCTTAAGAACCCTCTGCCTCCATCCGCAGGACGATCATTCTCATGGAGGGATGCGACAGCGTCCGGTGGATGGACAGCAGTCTGGGGTAGAGATCGGGCAGGAGCATGCCGGGTGTGTTCACCAGGTCCTGTTCCACCACGATGCTCCCGGCCTTGCCGCCGCCAGTCACGGCAGGATCCCCGGTGACGGTGCGGGACTGCGTCCTGAACGTGCCGAGTCCGAGCAGGGAATACTCGGCAGACTTAGGCGGTACCAGCTCGATGTCCCGGACACCTTCCGGCAGCTGCACCTCCACGGTGACGTGCTGCTTCCTTGAGGACTGGCGGTACAGGGGATTCGTCCGGACGTCGCTCGTAACCGTCGACAGGCCCTGGTTCAGGCCCGGCAGCTCGAGGGTCAGGAGATCGCCCTGCCTCACCGCATACCCCGGGACGCTCACCGTGAATTCGTCCATGCCGGGATGGGCGTCCAGGGAAACCACATACTCTCCCTTGGGCTGCGCCGACCTGCTCACCGCGCTCACCATCTCCTGGAAGCGGCGGTTCCGCTCCTCAGGGGTCATCTCGGTGTAGCCTTTCCGGAACCGGGCATAGTCCAGACCGGAGAAGGTCCGGCGCTGCCGGATCACGGCATCGCCGCTTTTGCCGAGGGTCACCGTGACGGCATAGTCCGTACGGTCGGCAAGGTCCTGCTCAGGACTGGTGACGGTCTCCAAGGCTCCTGTTGCCAGGTTCAGCGCAGGGTTTCCCAGGTTCGCCGTGGAGCCAAGCTTCGCGTACTGGTCCGTGTCGCCCAGAAAGACCTCGCCCCGGGCTGTCCTGATCTTCACCAGGACACCGGTGAACCAGTCGGCACCAGGATAGTCTCTCAGCGGCCCCTGCAGGGAGACCACCGGCGGAGCGGTGGAGGTGAGGACGAACTCTGGCTCATAGCCGGTTGCCCTGAGCATTGCGGCCAGGAGCACCGCGCAGTCCGCCCGGTGGCCGTACCCCAGATCGGAAGAGCACACGTCTGAACTCCAGTCACGAGATTCCATCTC
>CAZNGL010000103.1:0-10333 GCA_964572405.1 uncultured Bacteriovoracaceae bacterium | reverse complement strand
AGCGCGCGCCTGCTCGTGTTCCACGACTCCTTCCTGGGGAGCGTGGACCTCATCAGGGGCAGGCTCAAGGTGGAGCAGGACAAGTTCCTGTTCCTCGCGAGCGGGACCCCGCTGCCCGCGGGGTTCGAGGCGCCCCGGTGCCCCGAGTGGGCCGAGGACTACCACGACCTTGTCCGGGACCAGCCCGTCAAGGAACCGCACACCGAGGAGCCGGTGCTCATGGACGACCCGCTGGCCATCCTCTACACCTCCGGGGTCACGGGCAGCCCCAAGGGTGCGGTGGTCTCGCACCTGCAGACCTTCTTCAAGAACTTCCAGGTGGCAATCTACGTGGACGCCCAGCAGGACGACGTGGTCATCGCGCAGATGCCGCTCTTCCACTCGGGCGGTCTGTTCATCGTGGCAACCCCCATCCTGTGCGGCGGCATGACCCTGGTCATGCGGCGAGGCTTCGATCCGAACGAATTCGCCGACGACATCCAGCGGTACCGGGGCACCATCGTGTTCGCGCTCACCACCATGTGGCGCCTCATCCTGGATACGGGCAAGCTGGACCGGATCGACGTGAGTTCGGTGCGGTGCGTGGTGGGAGGCGGCGAGCGGACCCCGCCGAGCCTCTTCACCGAGCTCGCCAAGCGCAACCTTTTCATGCAGCAGGGGTTCGGCCAGACCGAAAACTCGGCCATGATGCTCCTGCCCCGCCAGGACATCCAGCGCAAGATGGGGTCCATCGGCAAGCCCGGATTCTTCACCGAGATCTGGATCGCGGACAGCGCGGGCAGGCGGCTGCCCGCGGGCGAGATCGGCGAGATCTGCGCGAGAGGCCCCACGGTGATGAGCGGGTACTGGGACATGCCCGAGGAGACCGCAAAAGCCATCACCACAGGCGGGGTGCTCCACACCGGCGACCTCGGGTACACGGACGAGGAGGGGTACTTCTACATCGTGGACAGGGCCAAGGACATGTACCGCTCCGGCGGGGAGAACGTCTACCCTGCCGAGGTCGAGAAGATCCTCATGACCCACCCCAAGATCTCCCTCGCGGCCATCATCGGGGTGCCGGACGAGCGGTGGGGCGAGACGGGCATGGCCTTCATCGTGCCTGCGCCGAACGAGACTCTCACCGAGGAGGAGATCCTGGAGCACCTCAGGGACAAGGTGGCCAGGTACAAGTACCCGTCACGGTTCAAGTTCATGACCGAGCTCCCGCTCACCGCCACCATGAAGGTGAGGAAGGCCGAGCTCAAGGAAAAATACGCGCGGGTCTGACATGGGAAAGCCCTGGAAAAACGCGATCACCGAGCTCCTCGGGTGCGACTACCCGGTCGTCTCAGGGCCCATGCGGCTCATCACCCTGGGCCCGATGGCGGCGTCCGTCTCCGCTGCGGGCGGGTTCGGGGTCATCGCGGCATCGGGGCTGAACCGGGAGGACCTCGTCAGAGAGATCGGGTTCGCGCGATCCCAAACAAAGCGGCCCTTCGGCGTGAACATCCCGGTGTACCGGCCGAACGCCGCCGAGGCCCTGGAGGTGTGCGTGGATATGGGCGTGAGGGTCGTGTACACCTCGGCGGGCAGCCCGGCGAAGTTCATGGACACCATAAAACGAGCGGGCCTGAAGGTGATCCACAAGGTGTCCTCCGTGGACATGGCCCGCAAGGCGCAAAGCGCAGGGGTCGATGCCGTGGTGGCCATGGGGTTTGAAGCCGGCGGCCATATCGGCCGGGAGGGCGTCACCACGTTCTGCCTCATACCGGCACTGGTTCGGGCCGTGGACATACCTGTCATCGCGTCCGGCGGCATCGGTGACGGGGGCGGCCTGCTCGCGGCACTGGCACTGGGTGCCCAAGGCGTGGAGATCGGCACCGCGCTGGTGGCCACCGCCGAGTGCCCGGTGCCCGCGTTCTTCAAGGAAGCCATCGTCCAGTCCGCGTCGAACGCCACCGTGGTGCTGGGCAGGGAGGCCATGCCCATCCGCGTGCTCAGGAACATGGTAACCTCCAAGGTCGCGGGTATGGGCGATGCCGAGGCGGACAGGGCCATGGCCGCCCAGGGGGATGCCCGCTACGTGGCTGACGGCGGCTCCAAGGACACCGCGGTGATGCCGTGCGGCCAGGTGGTGGGTCTTTTGTCCGGGGTCGTGCCCGTGAACGAGCTGCTTTCCGGCATGATCGCGGGCGCCCGGTCCGTGCTGGAGAATCTGGGAACCATCGTATGCGGAGGCAGGCCATGAGCTTCGAACACGTCATCCTCGACATCCAGGACCATGTGGCACGCATCACCCTGAACCGGCCCGAGCGCATGAACGCATTCGGCGGAAGGATGCGCCAGGAGATCGTGGAGGCCCTTGAAACCGTGGCTGCCGACAGGGACGTCCGCTGCGTGGTGATCACCGGCGCCGGCAGGGCGTTCTGCACGGGCGGAGACGTGAACGAGTTCGCTTCCGGCGAGGTCCAGGCCCTCGCCAAGACGGTGAGCAGCGAGCGCCACGCCATGTGCCGGGCCGTGCTTGCCGTCAATGCCATGGAGAAGCCGGTCATCGCAGCCGTGAACGGCGTGGCGGCAGGCGGCGGATGCAACCTGGCGCTCGCCTGCGACGTGCGCATCGCGAGCGACACGGCGCGCTTCAGCCAGATCTTCACCCGTCGCGGCGTCCACCCGGACTGGGGAGGGATCTACTTCCTGCCGCGACTGGTGGGCTATGCAAAGGCCTGCGAGCTCATCTTCACCGCGGAGATCATCGACGCGGCAGAGGCGCTGCGCATCGGGCTCGTCAACTCCGTGGTGCCCCACGACGAGCTCATGGACAGGGCCATGGCCCTGGCGGGCCGCATGGCCGGAAACGCTCCCATACCGATTGCCTTTGCCAAGCGGGGGCTCCAGAACTTCCAGAAGTGGGACCTGCCTCAGGCCCTGGACTTTGAAGCCTACGTGCTGGAGGTCATCATGAAGAGCAGGGACATCGTGGAGGGGTTCACGGCCTTCCTGGAGAAGCGGGAACCCTGCTTCAGGGGGGAATAGGCACTGAAGAATGCATACGCTGGGACTGGTAGCACTGTGGCTCGCAAGTCATGTTCCCGGAGCCAGGCCCATGGAGATACGGACAGGCAGACATGGGAGAGACACAGATACTCCACGCAGGTTAAAGACCGGGAAGGAGGGTTGTCATGAGAAAGAAGATCACGTTCCTCGGATCGGGAAACGTGGGCTCCACCGCGGCCATGCGCCTGGCCGAGCTGGACCTGGCGGATATCGTGCTGGTGGGGGGCGTTCACGAGGGGATGTCCGCGGGCAAGGCCCTGGACATGGACGAGGCCTCTCCCCTGGAGAAGCACCACAGCAGGATCAGCGGATACACGAACAACTACACGGACACCGAGGGGTCGGACATCATCGTCATCTCGGCGGGCGTGGCCAGGAGGCCGGGCATGAGCAGGGACGACCTGCTCTTCACGAACCGGGACATCGTGCACTCGCTGGTGAAGAAGGTCGTGCCAGGCTCGCCGGATGCCATCCTGATCCTGGTGACAAACCCGCTGGACGCCATGTGCCACGTGGCGCTGGAGGCGAGCGGGTTCCCCCGGAACAGGGTCATCGGCATGGCAGGGGTGCTGGATTCGGCCCGGTTCGCCACGTTCATCTCCCGGGAGCTGAACGTGTCCGTGGAGAACGTGTGCGCCTTCGTGCTCGGCGGACACGGGGACACCATGGTGCCGCTGCCCCGCTACACGTGCGTGGCCGGGATCCCCGTGACACAGCTGCTCGGCCAGGACCGGCTCGATGCCATCATGGAACGGACAAGGAACGGCGGCTCCGAGATCGTGAGCCTGCTCAAGGTGGGCAGCGCATACTACGCCCCTGCCTGCGCGGTGAAGGAGATGTGCGAGGCCATCCTCAAGGACAAGAAGAAGATCATGCCGTGCTCTGCCTACCTCACGGGTGAATACGGCATCCGCGACCTGTTCGTGGGGGTCCCGGTGAAGCTCGGCTCCGACGGGATAGAGGACATCATCGAGGTGAACCTCACCGGCGAGGAGCACCAGGCCCTGGAACGCTCGGCGGAATCCGTGAGAGCGCTCGTGCGGATCATCAGGGGCATCGGCGCTAAGAGAACGGGCGGTCCCGAGGCCTCAGGCCCGAGGCCCCGGGTCCAGACCCGGGTCAAGCGCCTCCGCGACGAGGTGGCCGGACAGGGCACGTTCATACCCAAATGAGCGTCGCAAGGGGGTGATGCGCATGAAAGGCATGCGGCACGGCGGCCTGACGGCGGGCCTGCTCGACGGGCCCGAGGTGAAGGTGACGAACCCGGTGAAGGTCCAGGACCTGACCATGAGGGACGCTCACCAGTCCCTCTTCGCCACGAGGGGCAGGACCGAGGACTTCATTCCCATTGCCGAGCTCATGGACAGCGTGGGGTTCTACTCCCTGGAGGTGTGGGGGGGCGCCACCTTCGACACCATGCACCGCTTCCTGGGAGAGGACCCCTGGGAGCGCATACGGACGCTGAAGAAGCACATCAGGAAGACCCCGTTGTCCATGCTGCTGCGGGGTCAGAACCTGGTGGGGTACCGGAACTACCCGGACGACGTGGCCGAGGCCTTCGTGGACCGGGCGTGTGCCAACGGCATGGACATCTTCCGGGTTTTCGACGCGCTGAACGACTTCCGGAACTTCGAGACCGTGGTGAGGGTGATCAAGGACAGGGACAGACACTTCCAGGGCGCCATCTGCTATTCGCTCACCGAGTCGCGCATGGGGGGGGAGGTCTACAGCCTGGAGTACTATCTGGACAAGGCAAAGGAGCTCGAGGCCCTCGGTGCGGACACCATCTGCATCAAGGACATGGCAGGCCTCATCGCGCCCTACGACGCATATGCCCTGGTGAGAGCCCTCAAGGAGACGGTGAGCGTCCCCATCCACCTGCACAGCCACTTCACCTCGGGCATGGCGGACATGTCGCTCTTGAAGGCCATAGAGGCCGGCGTCGACATCGTGGACACGTGCCTGTCGACCTGGGCGTACCGTACATCCCACCCGGCGGTGGAGCCCCTGGTGGCGACGCTCAGGCACACGAGCCGCGACACGGGGCTCGACATCGGGCTGCTCGCCCGCCTGAGCGATCACCTGGAGAAGATCTCGCACAGGTACAGGCACCTCCTGGACGGGCGGATGTCACCCATCGACATCAACGTGCTGCTCCACCAGACGCCCGGCGGCATGCTCTCGAACCTCGTGAACCAGCTCAAGGAGATGGACGCCCTTGACCGGCTCGAGGAGGTCTTCCGGCAGCTGCCCATCGTGCGCAGGGAGCTGGGCCAGGTGCCGCTGGTCACGCCCACGAGCCAGATCGTGGGGATCCAGACCGTGAACAACGTCCTCTTCGACACACCGGGCGAGCGGTACCGGATGATCACGGAGCAGGTCAAGGACCTCTGCTACGGGCTCTATGGAAGGACCGCCGTGCCCATTGACCCCGGAGTGAGGGAAAAGGCCCTGAAAGGCTACCCGAGGGGAGAGGCGCCCATCACCGTGCGGCCTGCGGACGTTCTGGAGCCGGAGCTCGACAGGGCACGGAAAGACACCGAAGGACTCGCCAGGGACCTTGACGACGTACTGGTCTGCGCCCTGTACCCCACCACGGGAAAGCGGTTCCTGCGCTGGAAGTATGGTCTCGAGGAGATGCCCGCCGAGGTGAAGGAACCTGACGGACCGGCGGCGAAGACCGTGAACACAACAGGTGAGAGGGGACCGGAGGCCCGCACGTTCCGTGTCCGCATGAACGGGAACAGCTTCGAGGTTGACGTGGAGCAGATCGGCGGCGCCCCGCTCTTTGCCTCCGAGCGGACCCCGGCTCGCAAGACCACGCTGGACCTCGGCCGCAGGCCCGCCAGGGGCTCACTGACCCATGCCTTGCCCGGGTCGGCCAGACAGGAAAGGCCCGCCGCGGACGCGCCGCAGGGGGAGAGCGCCTCGGAGACGCCGGTCCTCACGCCCATGCCCGGCATGGTGGTGAGCTACCGTGTGCACGAGGGGGACCGGGTGAAACAGGGTGACGTGGTGGTGGTGCTTGAGGCGATGAAGATGGAGAACTTCATCACGGCCCCGGTGGACGGAACGGTGTGCAGGATAACGCTCGGCGAAGGGGCGAACGCGAAAAAGGGCGAAGTGCTCGCGCTCATCGCATGAGCACTGGGGGGCAACCGCCATGGACGACAAGTACCGGGAACGCATCGAGCACCTGCGGAAGGTGAAGGAAACTGCGCTCATGGGCGGAGGCGAGGCCAGGATCGCCCGGCACCACGAGGAGGGGAAGCTCACGGCCCGGGAACGGCTCGATCACCTGCTGGACGAGGGAAGCTTCATGGAGCACAGCCTCCTCATCGGCCATAAGGAGGGCCTTCCCGCAGACGGCGTGGTCGCGGGGCACGGCAGAATCCACGGGAGGCCCGTGTGCGTCTATTCCCAGGACGCCACGGTGAAGGGCGGGTCCATCGGCGGCATGCACGGGTTCAAGATGTACCGGAGCGTGGAGTGGGCCCTGCACATGGGGGTGCCCTTCATCGGGCTCCACGAGTCCCCGGGCGCACGCATTCCGGACGCCAGCGCCCGGAGCGCGTTCGGCGAGGCCATGGAGAAGCACGGTGGGGCCATCTTCTATCCCAACACCCAGGCCTCCGGCATCATCCCCCAGATATCGGCCATCATGGGGAGCTGCGCGGGAATCTCGGTGTACTCGCCCGCGCTCACCGACTTCATCTTCATGGTGGACAAAAAGAGCCACATGTTCATCACCGGGCCGAACGTGGTGCAGGCGGTCACGGGGGAAAAACTCACCAAGGAGGAGCTGGGAGGGGCCGAGGTGCACTGCAGGGTCTCCGGCGTGGCGGACGGCAGGTTCCCAAGCGAACAGGAGCTGCTGGAGGCCGTGCGGGAGCTCATGACCTTCCTGCCGCAGAACGCGGACGAAACGCCCCCGGTCGTGGACCTGGGCGACGACCCGGGGCGCCTCACCGGGGAGCTCACGGACATCGTGCCGTCGGACGCCTCAAAGGCCTACGACGTGCGACAGGCCATAGAGTGCATCGTGGATGCCGGGGACTTCTTCGAGATCAAGCCCGAATTCGCGCCCGAGATGGTGACGGGCCTCGCCCGGCTCGACGGGAGGCCCGTGGGCATCGTCGCCAACCAGCCGGGCTTCCTCGCGGGCAGCCTCACCGTGGACAGCTCGGACAAGCAGACGCGGTTCATGCGCTTCTGCGACTGCTTCAACATCCCCATCATACTCCTGGTGGATACCTCCGCCTACCTGCCGGGCAGGGACCAGGAGCACCTGGGCATCATCCGCCACGGTGCAAAGGTGCTCTACGCCCTGTGCGAGTCCAGCGTCCCGCGGATCGGCGTGGTCCTGCGCAAGGCCTACGGCGGCGGAAACCTCGGCATGGGGGTCATCCCGGCCCAGGCCGGCACGGACATGCTCTTCTACTGGCCCATAACCGAGCTCGGGGTCATGGGGGCAAAGGCATCGGTGGAGCTCTTCTTCGGGGACATGATCAGGAACTCACCGAACCCGGACGAGGTCAGGGCCCAGATCACGAAAGAGTACGAGGAGCGCTACGCCAACCCCCTGCGCGAGGCGTCCTTCAACCCCTTCATCAACGACATCATCGAGCCCGCGCAGACCCGGAGGGTGCTCATAGAGTCCCTGGACTTCCTGTCCACCAAACGGCGCCCCCCCCGCTACACCAAGCGGCACGGGAACATGCCCCTGTGACAGCGGGCGTGTCTCCCGCCAGTCCCTTTACAAAACGCCATCAAGGTGTTATCTCTCCTTTCGATCCGGCCTGATGGAGCGGACCGGACGCAGGGAGAGAATATGCCAGAACTGAACGTTACCGTGGACGGGAAGCAGGTCGCTGCCGTCGCATCGACCATCCGGGATGTCATCAGGGACAAGCGCGCTTTAGCGGCGAGGGTGGACGGGGTGCTCCGCGACCTTTCAACGCCCATCGCCGACGGCATGACCATCGAGACCATAACCCCGGACTCCAAGGAGGGCCTCGACCTCCTGAGACATTCCACGGCCCATGTCATGGCCGAGGCCGTGAAGATCCTGTTCCCGGACGCCAAGCCCACCATCGGGCCCGCCACCGAGGACGGGTTCTACTACGACTTCGACCGCGACGAGCCGTTCTCCTCCGAGGACCTCTCGAGGATCGAGGAGAAGATGGCCGAGCTCGTCAAAGCCGATGCCCCGTTCATCCGCAGGGAGATGCCCGCCTCCGAAGCGAAGAAGTTCTTCACGGACATGGGCGAGCCCTACAAGGTGGAGATCATCAGCGACCTGGGCGACGGCGTGGAAACGGTGTCCCTGTACGGGCAGGGCAGCTTCACCGATCTGTGCCGGGGGCCGCACGTGCCCAGCAGCGGTGCCATAAAGGCCTTCAAGCTCCTGTCCGTGGCGGGCGCCTACTGGCGGGGCGACGAGAAGAACAAGATGCTCCAGCGCATCTACGGCACCGCGTTTGCCTCCAAGAAGGAGCTTGATGCGTACCTGAATTTCCTGGAGGAGGCCCGCCGGCGCGACCACCGGAGGCTCGGCAGGGAACTCGAGCTCTTCATGTTCTCCGAGGATGTGGGACCCGGGTTCGTCATCTACATGCCCAAGGGCGGCAGGCTCCGCTCCCTCCTGGAGGAGTTCGAGAAGAAGCTCCATTTCCGGAAAGGCTACGACATCGTGTACGGCCCGAGCATCCTGCGGGGAAAGATGTGGGAGATCTCCGGCCACATGGACAACTACAAGGAGAACATGTACTTCACCGAGGTGGACGAGCAGCTCTACGGCATCAAGCCCATGAACTGCCTCTCGCATCTCATGATCTACAAGTCCAAGGTGAGGAGCTACCGCGACCTGCCGCTGCGCTACTTCGAACTGGGCAACGTCACGCGCCACGAGAAGTCGGGCGTGGTCCACGGACTGCTCCGCACCCGGCAGTTCACCCAGGACGACGCACATATCTTCTGCCGGCCCGACCAGCTCATCGAGGAGATCACGGCCATCATCGCCATGGTGCAGGACGTCATGGCCGTGTTCGGCTTCGAGTACACCATGGAAATCAGCACCCGCCCGGCCAAGTCCATGGGCAGCGACGAGATGTGGGACCTTGCCACCAAGGCGCTGAAGGACTCCCTGGACACAAAGGGTCTGCCCTATGACATAAACGAGGGCGACGGCGCCTTCTACGGCCCCAAGATCGATGTGAAGATCAAGGACGCCATCGGCCGGTCCTGGCAGTGCGCCACCATCCAGTGCGACTTCAACCTGCCCGAGAGGTTCGACACGCATTACATCGGCACCGACGGCGAGAAACACCGGCCCGTCATGCTCCACCGGGTGATCCTGGGCTCCATCGAGCGGTTCATCGGCGTGCTCATCGAGCACTATGCAGGCGCCTTCCCGGTGTGGCTGGCCCCGGTCCAGGCCGTCATCATGAACATCACCGACGCCCAGGCGGACTATGCGAGGCGGGTGGCGGCGAGGCTCAACGAGCGCGAGATCCGCTTCGAGACCGACCTCAGAAACGAGAAGATCGGCTTCAAGATCAGGGAGGCCAGGCTCCAGAAGGTGCCCTACATGCTGGTGGTGGGCGACAAGGAGAAGGAGGAGGGCACCGTGGCCGTGCGCGACCGCTCGGGCGAGCAGAAGACCATGCAGGTGGACGAGTTCGTCTCCCTGGTGAAGTCCTTCGAGCCAGCGGTTTAAGATCTGATATTGTTGGGATATTTTACACATAGCCCGTTCAGAACGATGAGTCCCCGCTTCGGGGACTCATCGTTCTGAACGGGTCAGGGTTTTCCGGGCAAGATGTCGAGACGGCATGATAAAAGCTGGCTTATTCCTTTTATCTAAACGTATTGACAAGACAAACGATGCAGGTTAGATAAGCGCATACATTTTTTAAGTACGGGGAGGGTAGCATCGCTAAGAACGGCTTTTTCAGACCGAGCGAGAAGGACAGGATCCGGGTGAACGAGCGCATCGCCGCCGAGAGCGTCAGGGTCATCTCGTCCGACGGACAGCAGTTGGGCATCATGACCGTTCCGGCAGCCCTCCAGGCGGCGCAGGACATGGGCATGGATCTCGTCGAGGTGGCGCCGCAGGCAACCCCTCCGGTATGCCGTATCATGGAGTACGGCAAGTACAAATACGAGCAGTCCAAGCGGGAGGCCCTGGCACGGAAGAAGCAGACGGTCATCGTGATCAAGGAGATCAAGTTCCGTCCAAAGACCGACGAGCATGACTATCAGTTCAAGCTCAAGCACATCATGCGGTTCCTGG
>CAZNGL010000102.1:0-10524 GCA_964572405.1 uncultured Bacteriovoracaceae bacterium | reverse complement strand
CGTGTCGCGCTACGGCCTGGTGGCCTTTGCCTCCTCCCTCGACCAGATCGGCCCCATGGGGCGCAGCGCCCGGGACGTGGCCGTGCTCTTCGACGCCATCCGCGGACACGATCCCAGGGACTCCACCAGCGTTCCCGGGCCGCACCCGACAACCCCCCTGGATGGCCTCGACATGCGGGGAATCCGGATCGGGGTGCCCGGGGTCTTCTTTGCGGAAGGCCTGGCCCACGACGTGGAGCGAGCGGTGCGCTATGCCATCTCGCACCTCGCAGACCTCGGCGCATCCATCGTCCCGGTCGGTCTCCCGCACCTCCGCTCAGGCGTTGCCGTGTACTACATCATCGCCCCCGCAGAGGCCAGCTCCAACCTTGCCCGGTACGACGGCGTGCGGTACGGCATGCGGAGAGCGGACGACCAAGACCTCTTCTCGCTGTACTGCGAGACACGCTCCGCAGGGTTCGGCGCCGAGGTGAAGCGGCGCATCATGCTGGGCACCTATGCGCTCTCCGCCGGGTATTACGACGCGTACTACCGGAAGGCATCCCAGGTGAGGACCCTCATCGCCCAGGACTTCCGCGAGGCGTTCAGCTCCTGTGACCTCATCGCCGGACCCACCGTACCGGTGAGTGCCTTCTCCCTGAACGGGATGCCGGACGACCCCCTGAGCATCTACCTCCTGGACATCTACACCATACCGGCCAACCTCGCGGGCATACCCGCCATCAGCATACCGTGCGGATTCTCCGACAACGGCATGCCCGTGGGCCTGCAGCTCATGGCGCCTGCGTTCAAGGACCACCTGCTCCTGGGTGCCGCCATGGCCTTCCAGGACAGTACGCGGTTTCACGAGGTCAGGCCATGAGCGGCTACGAGGCGGTCATCGGCCTCGAGGTGCACGCCCAGCTCCTCACGAAGTCGAAGATCTTCTGCAGCTGCGCGAACACCTTCGGTGCAGCGCCCAATGCCGCGACGTGCCCGGTCTGCCTGGGCATGCCAGGGGTGCTGCCGGTCCTCAACCGGGCCGTGGTGGATGCCGGCATCAGACTCGGCCTGGCGCTCGACTGCGCCATCGAGACCAGGAACGTGTTCGCGCGGAAGAACTACTTCTACCCCGACCTTCCCAAGGGCTACCAGATAACCCAGTACGAGAACCCCCTGTGCACGGGCGGGCACCTCGACATCAAGGTGGACGGGGCCACCAGGAGGATCGGCATCCGCCGCATCCACATGGAGGAGGATGCGGGGAAGAACGTGCACGACGCGGCACGGCAGCGTTCCCTCATCGACTTCAACCGCGCCGGGATCCCGCTCCTGGAGATCGTCACCGAGCCTGACCTGAGGAACACGGACGAGGCGGTGGCCTGCCTGCGTGAGCTCAGACAGATCCTCATGTACCTGGGCATCTGTGACGGCAGCATGGAGAAGGGGTCGTTCCGCTGCGATGCCAACATATCGGTGCGGCCTCAGGGTGCGCGCGGGCTCGGTGTCCGCACCGAGCTCAAGAACATGAACTCGTTCAGGAACGTACAGCGCGCCATGGACTTCGAAATACAGCGGCAGGCCACCCTGGCTGCCTCGGGTGCACAGGTGGTGCAGGAGACACTCCTGTGGGATGCTTCCTCAGGTGCCACGCGGCCCATGCGGTCCAAGGAGGAGAGCCACGACTACCGGTATTTCCCCGACCCCGACCTTATCTGCGTGATGGTGGATGCGGCGTGGATCGACGAACTCAGGCGAACCATGCCCGAGCTACCTTCCGCAAGGCGCGCGCGGTTCACCAGGGAGTACGGTCTGAGCGCCTACGACGCCGACCAGCTCACCCAGACATCTGCGCTGGCGGACTACTTCGAAGAGTGCGCCCGGCTCCTGAGGGCGCCCAAGGACATCGCCAACTGGATCATGACCGAGGTGCTGCGGGCCCTGGGCGAGAAGGGGTGCGGAATTGACGGGCTCAACGTGAGTCCGGTCATGCTCACAGACCTCATATCGCTGGAGAGGGACGGCACGGTATCGCACCTGGCCGCCAAGGAGGTCTTTTCAGAGATGGCCGACACCGGAAGGCCGGCCCCGGACATCATCCGGGAGCGGGGCATGGAGCAGGTCAGCGACGAGGCCGAGCTGAAGGGCATCATACGATCCATCGTGGATGCCTTTCCGAAGCAGGCAGCCCAGTACCGCGCAGGGAAGACCCAGCTCCTCGGTTTCTTCATGGGCGAGGTCATGAAGGCCACCTCGGGAAGGGCCAACCCGAAGCGCGCGGGAGACCTCATCAGGGAGGAGCTCGGGTGATCAGGCCGTTCTATTATGCAGACCATACCCTTTTCATCCTGGACCAGCGGGGGCTCCCCCAGGAGGAGCGATGGATACCCTGCCGCACTGCCCCTGAGGTGGCCCGTGCCATCAAAACCCTGGCTGTGCGAGGCGCCCCGGCCATCGGCATCGCCGCGGCCTACGGGCTTGCCCTTGCAGCCCGGGCGGGGAGAGGGGAACTGGAAGCGGCGGCGGATGTCCTCGCCAGCGCCCGGCCCACTGCGGTGAACCTCCCGTGGGCGGTGAGAAGGTGCATGGCGGCGGGCCGCACCGTGGACGACCGGGAACTCGCCGCGAGGATACTGCAGGAGGCCGAGGCCATCTGGGCGGAGGAGATCGCGGCGAACGAGGCCATGGCCGAGCTGGGCGCAGGGCTCTTCGAGCCCAACAGGACCCATGCGGTCCTCACCCACTGCAATGCCGGGTCCCTCGCCACCGGGGGCATGGGGACCGCCATCGGGGTGATCCGAAGGCTCCATGCACAGTCGCGGCTCTCCATGGTCTATGCGGACGAGACGAGGCCGCTCCTCCAGGGTGCCCGCATCACGGCATACGAACTGATGATGGAGGGCATACCCTGCACCCTCATCACGGACAGCATGGCAGGCTGGCTCATGAAGCTGGGCCGCATCGACGCGGTCATCGTGGGCGCTGACAGGGTATCCCTCAATCTGGATGTCGCAAACAAGGTGGGCAGCTATTCGCTGGCCGTCCTCGCCCGTGCGCACTCCATCCCCTTCTATGTGGCTGCCCCCCGGTCCACCTTTGACCCTGACATCCCCACGGGCGACGAAATCCCCATTGAGGAACGGGGGCCTGAAGAGGTCCTGGGATTCCAGGGCACCCCGTCGGCGCCGGATGTATCTGTTTTCAACCCCGCCTTTGACGTTGTTCCCCACGACCTCATCACTGCGGTGATCACGGAACAGGGGATCCTCCATCCGTAGAAGAGACGGGCACATCTGCCCGAATATCAAGTAATAACAATTCGAAAGCATTTAACGCTTGCATATGTAATAAATTGCTTTACATGCAGCCCTGCTTCCTGTACAAGGCCGGTAAAAATCCTGGGAAACAGGACACGTTCATAGATACAGCCGGAGGAATTCACGCACCCATGAAGAATATCTATGAAGAGGTCGTGGCGTATCTGCCCGTCCTCATCTGCCGCTTCCTCCCCGAGGACGGCACGCTGACCCTGGTGAACGATGCATATTGCAGGTATTTCGGAAAAGGCCGCACCGAACTCCTGGGCAGGTCCATCTTCGAGGTCATGCCTCCGGAGGAGCATGGTCAAGTCCGGGAGCGCATCCGTTCACTGTCGTCCCAGAACCCGTCCCTGACCTACGAGCACACGGTGGTAACCCCGCTGGGCATCCGGTGGGTGGGCAGGACCGATCAGGGCCTCTTCGATGATCAGGGATCGCTCCGGGAGGTCCAGTCCCTCTGCGAGGACAGGACGGAGACGGTGTTCGCACGGAACGAGCTGAGGATCAGCGAAAACCGCTATCAGACCATCTTCGAGACCACGACAACGGCCAACCTCATCACTGACCACGATACCATCGTCCTGGTGAACAGCGAATTCGAGAAGCTCACCGGCTACCGCAAGTGCCGGGTGGAGGGAACCATGACCTGGCACCGGGTCGTGCATGCCGATGACAGGGACCGGTTCATGAGCGCCCTGAAAGCATCCCTCAGATCTCACAGGACTGCGCCCGAAGAGCTTGAGTTCCGCATCACTGACTCCCGGGGCGATACAAAAACCGTCCTGGCCCGCTGCCACCGGATCCGCGGCACCTCACAGGTCGTGACCTCGCTCCTGGACATCACCAGGAGAAAGGAATGGGAGCAGATCCTGGAGAGCTCAGAGGAGAAGTACCGTCAGGTCGTGGAGAACGCCAACGAGTACATCGTGGTGGTCCAGGACGAGCAGGTACGCTACCTGAACCGAAAGGCCCGCTCGCTCCCGTGCCTTCATGGCGGAGACCTCCTCGGAACCAACTTCCTTTCCCACATACACCCCGAGGATGCAGCCATGGTCTGTGACTACCATACCCGACGCATGCAAGGCGGCGAGGTGCCGAACATCTACACGTTCAGGATCATGGACCACGGGAAGAGGACCTTCATCGTGGAGAACAACGCGGTCCTCATCCAGTGGGAGGGCAGGCCCGCGACCCTGAACTTCCTCACTGACATCACCGATGCAAGGCGCATGGAGGAGGAACTGAGACAGAGCGAGGAGAGAAACCGCCTGTACCTTGAGAATGCCACGGATATCATCTTCATCCTCGACCCTGAACTGCGCATCCAGAGCATCTCGCCCCGGGTGTACGACATCCTCGGCATCACCGCAGGGGAGATCATGAATCTGGACATCTCCAGTTTGAACATCCTCAAGCCCGAGTATCTCCCGAAGCTCCATGATGAGATATCGAAGGTCATGCAGGGGGAGCGCATCACCTCGTCCATGTATGAGATAACGAACAGGGAAGGGAGGGACATCTTCATCGAGGTGAGTCTGGCCCCGCACTTCACGGATCACCGGATCACGGACATCATCTGCGTTGCCCGGGACGTCACCGAACGCACGGCCATGGAGGAATCGCTGCGCAGGAGCGAGAAGCGGTACCGGGAGATCCTCGAGGACATCGAGGACGGGTACTACGAGGTGGATCTCAGGGGCAACTTCACCTTCTTCAACCATGCCATGTGCAAGATCCTCGGGTATCTGCCAGCAGACATGAGGGGCTTGAACAACCGCAGCTTCATGGATGAAAAAACCGCCCGGAGGGTCTTTCGGGCCTTTAACCAGGTATATCTCACCGGGGAGCACGACAAGGCCAGCGACTGGGAGCTCATCAGGAAAGACGGGTCGCGCTGCTTCGTGGAGACCTCCGTCTCGCTCCTGCGCGACGACAGGGGCCAGCCGGTGGGCTTCCGCGGGATCGCGCGGAACGTCACGGACCGGAGGAACCTCGAGAACCAGCTCGCCCAGAGCCAGAAGATGGAGGCCATCGGCACGCTGGCAGGCGGGATCGCCCACGACTTCAACAACATCCTTGCCGCCATCGCCGGGTACACGGAACTCGCACTCATGGACCTCAAACCGGAGAGCCCCCTGCTGTCAAAGCTCGAAGAAGTGCTCAAGGCGGCGAAGAGGGCCAAGGACCTCGTGAACCAGATTCTCACCTTCAGCCGCAAGGGGGACTACGAGAAGAAGCCCCTGAAGATAGCCATGGTGGTCGACGAGGTCCTGAAGATGCTCCGGGCATCTCTGCCTTCCAGCATCGAGATCATCAGCGATCTCGGCGCCAGGGACACCATCGTAGAGGCCGATCCCACCCAGATCCACCAGATCATCCTGAATCTCTGCACCAATGCCTACCATGCGGTGCGAGACACGGGCGGCAGCATCAGGGTGGAACTCGCCGAGGAGGACCTTCGCAAGGGAACCTTCCTGCCTGATTCGAACATGAGACAGGGCAGGTACGTGGCGCTCTCCATCACGGACACCGGCTGCGGCATGAGCCAGGAGGTGATGGAGCGGATCTTCGATCCGTACTACACCACAAAGCCCAAGGGTGAAGGGACAGGCCTCGGGCTCGCCATCGTCCATGGCATCGTGAGGAGCCTGGGCGGAGGCATCAGCGTGCGGAGCATGCCCGGTCAGGGCTCGAGCTTCCACATCTCCCTGCCCATGGTATCCCGTTTGCCTCTCCATGAAGCAATGCAGACGGAGCACATACCCTGCGGCTGCGAGAGGGTGCTGGTCATCGACGACGAGAAGAACATCATCGAGGTCACCCGGCAGATGCTCGAACGGCTCGGGTACAGGGTCACCACGCACCAGAGCAGCACCGAGGCCCTGGAGCACTTCGCCAGGAACGCCCACGGCTACGACCTGGTCATCAGCGACCTGACCATGCCCAAGATGAACGGAGACCAGCTGGCCAGGAGGATGGTGGAGATCAAGCCGGACATCCCCATCATCATCTGCACGGGGTTCAGCGACCTCATGCCCGGAGGGATGCGCGGCACCACCGGCATCAGGGACGTGCTGGTAAAGCCCGTCATGCTCAACGTGCTTGCCAGGACCGTACGCCGGGTCCTCGACGAAAGACCGGTGTGACCATTCATCAAGGCAATATATTCATGCCGGAGAGCAGAATTTTCCGCATCCAGACCCGGTGATCCCTCCAACAGCCTGGCCATGCGGTACTGGTACGACAGTTGCGAGTATCCATGGCGAGAACTCGTGCAGGGAGGTTGCTCATGGGCACACATGCATCGTGCGGAAAAGACCCGGCATGGTCCAGGATCCTTGTCCCCCACACCATCGAGGAAGGTCCGGCACCGTCAGGACGTACGCCCCCGGGACTGAACAGGCGGGTGAGACGCTTCATCCATGGCCTGGACCGGCTCGAGGTCATGGTCAGGGGCATGCACGACAGCGCCCTTGCCCCCATGGCCTGCGCGCTGCTGACGCGCCTTACGCAGATGCGGACATGCGTCGAGACATCCATGATGAGGAGCCTGGGAGAGTCTGCCGTGCAGGGCGCACTGGACAACTGCTCCCGGGAGACCGTCCGGATCAGGAACCTCCTGGAATGCATCGGGGAAGACTTCCGGACCCGATAACAGAACGTGAATACTAAGGTTTTCCCCTCAGCGCCTTGTCCATGAACAGGGCCTTGATCTTGCGCACCCTGCTGTCCACCATGCGCTCGATGGACGACCCGGTGACACCCCCGGTGCCGAACACGCTGTGGGAGAGGGTGGAACCGGGATCAGCGGTGTCGAAGACCAGGGCGTGCAGCGTCCTGATGCCCTGTCCCGGGTTGGCTGCGAGGCAGCTTCCCAGTCTCGTGGAGAAAACCCCGGAAACATAGGGCGCCTCATGGATGTGGCCGTGCAGGCTCAGCAGCGGCTGCGTCCGCTCCAGGAAAGCGCGGATGGCCCGTGAGCCGATGGGCTTGCCGTTGTGCAGGGTGTCTACCCCGGTGGCGTACGGCGGGCAGTGGAACACGCACACCGAACGCAGAGGATCCGGAAGGTCCAGGGCGGCAAGGTCCTCCTCGATGCTCCTGTGCGCCATGGCGTATTCACCCCCCGGGCTGTGCACGAGCCTGTCAGTGCGGCTGACGATGGCGAACTTGCTGGGAACGTACGGGTCTCCGGTGAGGTCCCGGCGCGCATAGTCCTTCACCCAGAAGGTGGAGTCCGTTACGCAGGCATACCCCGAGAAGCTGATGCCGTCCACGCGGCAGGGGCTTTCGTGGATGTTCAGCGCCTGGGGGAGAAGCTCTCCGAGGAGTTCCACCGCGGGGATCCAGTCATGGTTGCCCGGGGTATAGAGGATCCGCAGCCCCGGGTTCTCCTCCAGGAAGGTCCCCAGAGACGGTACGAGGAAGTCCTCCACGAAGCGGAGCTGCCCTTTCAGGTCATCCTGGAAGTCTGCGCTGCCGCTGATCAGGTGCAGGGGGTTCGGGATCAGGGTGGGGAAGAGGTCTCCCCCAAGGATGACACACCCCACCTGTTCGCGCACGGCCAGGGCGCAGGTCTCCTCGTACATGCCGTACCTGCCGTGCAGGTCGCAGGTAAAGAGCGTCTTCACCGTTGCCGGTCCTGCCTTTCACGGGTCGCGCAGACGCCGGGGTGTTGTGTATCTGCAGAATATCTTATATGGTTCCTCTGCGGAGTCAAGTGACTCGATAGGGCGGACCATATGAGGAGCAATCATGTCCGGGAATGAACCATGCGGGTGCATCTTCTGTGACATCGTCGCAGGCACGGCCCCTGCCGGCATAGTCCACAAGGACGATGTCCTGGACAGGTTCTTCCATGCACTCGATAATTTTCAGGAATCCCCGTCGGACCTGTCGCTGTTGAAGACCAACGGGGAGATGGACGAGGCGCTGCAGCTCCTCAGGGGCGAGTGAATGATCCTGAACTATCTCAAAATAATAAGCTGTCGTTGGTCTTCCGAAAGTTTCCGGGAAGATTGCGACGATTTCCCCCCCTGCGGCATGGCACATGCAGGTTCTCGTTATCAAATGTCTCCAAGGTGTCGATAGTGAACGTAATACTGTAATTGGTTCACCGCGGGTGAACGGGAATGGATTGTCTTGACCTACTGAGCAAGCAGCACCAGGAGGTCTGTTGTCATGGAAGATGAAGATTATGTGAGCAAACGGGTTTCAGGCACAGAGATCCAGGAGATCGTCCACCCCGGGTCGAGCATGTTCATCGAAACGGGATGTGCGGAGCCGCAGCATCTGGTGCGCACTCTGGTCCTGGAAAACCTCCACCTGAGCGACGTGCAGGTGTACACCACCATACCGCTGCACACCTATTCGGACTTCGGGGGCGACGCGGGCTCCCGCTTCCGCATCCACTCCTTCTTCATCTCACCGGGCATGTCGGGGCCCTTTTCCATGGGCAAGACCGACCATGTCCCGCTGTCCTCGGACATGCTGGACAAGATGATCCGCGACGGGGCCATCCGGATCAACACGGCGCTCATCCATCTCAGCCCGCCGGACGAGAACGGCAACATGAGCCTCGGGGTCACGGTGGACGTGGTGCGCTCCGTCATCGAGAAGGCCGACGTGGTCATCGCCCAGGTGAACAGGAACATGCCCTTCACCTGCGGGGAGAGCCTGGTGCACACCAGTGAGGTGGACTACATCGTGGAGCACGACGAGCCGCTGGTGCACTGTGCGCCCGAAGAGCTCGACTACGAGACCAAGCTCATCGGCATGCACGTGGCGCGTCTGGTGAGCGACGGTTCCACCATCCAGGTGGGGTTCGGCAGGATACCGGACGCCGCCCTGAAGGCCATGAAGGACAAGCACGACCTGTCCATCCACTCCGAGATCATCACGGACACGGTCATGGACCTGGTGAAAAGCGGGGCGATCCCGGAGGGGAAAACCGTCACAGGGTCGCTGTGCATCGGGAACCAGGACTTCTTCCGTTTCGTGGACCAGAACCCCAGAATCACCATGGCCCCCCTGTCAAGGATCACCGATCCCCAGGAGATCCTGTCAAAGGGACCGGTGGTGGCCATCAACGGAGCGGTGGAGATCGACCTCACCGGGCAGTCATGCGTTGCCCTGGGAGAGCAGGGGGCACACTTCGGCGCACTGGGGCAGCCCCATTTCAACCGGATCGCCCAGCTCACCCGGGGGGGGAAGGCCATCATCGCCCTGCGATCCACCTCCCGCGACGGGAGCATCTCGCGCATCGTGCCGCGTTTCACCGAGAGCAGGATGGGCATCCTCACCACCCAGATCGACGTCAGCTACGTGGTCACCGAGTACGGCAGCGTGAACCTCTTCGGCAAGTCCATCCGCGAACGGGTACTGGAACTCATCACCATCGCCCATCCCAGGTACCGGTCCTGGCTGCTGGAAGAGGCCAAACACATGAACTACATCTTCCACGACCAGGTGCTTCCCCCTGAGGGTTCCCTCTATCCCTCCCAGTACGAGCACGAACAGCTGTTCGGCGACCGGAAGGTCCTCATCCGCCCGGTGAAGATCACCGACGAGCGCGGCGTCCAGAACCTCTTCTATTCGCTGAGCAGCGACGAGAAGTTCCACCGCTTTCACATCCACCTCTCCTCGCTGCACCATAGGCAGGCCCAGAACATGGTGAACTGCGACTACCGCAACTCCCTGGCCTTGGTCGCCGAGGCGCAGGATGGCTGTACCACCAGTATCGCGGCCATCACGCACATCATCCGCGACGAGGAGGATGCCGACGGGCATGCCTGCGAATTCGCGGTCATGGTACACCCCGCATGGCAGAACGCCGGCCTGGGAACCTACCTCCTCAGGCTCATGATGGACATTGCCGGGGGGCTCGGGTTCCGGGTGTTCCGTGCATATGTCTGGGAGGAGAATGCCAGGATGCTCAGGGTCTTCGACAAGATCGACCTCCCCATGAGGGCCTCCGTGGACTGCCGGGTGGTGAGGCTGGACTATGAACTCGACCCTTTTCCCGCTGACATGGACGAGCGTCTGCCCGGGGCATCCGGCAGACGCCGGCATCAGTGTGTCTTCACCGAGAACCATCCCCTCATGGTCTATGCGAAGAACCCGCTCAGATCTGCCGGATAAGCTGTAGGATCCCTCCCTTCTCCCGTCCTGCAGGTGGGCCTTGACCGCCGGGGTCTTCGGTATTAAAGGAGATTCCCATGCCGGG
>CAZNGL010000101.1:0-10677 GCA_964572405.1 uncultured Bacteriovoracaceae bacterium | reverse complement strand
TGCTCGTCATCCCCACCTGGGTGGCAGTGAGCGTCCTGCACTGGGGGATCATGGCCGCATGGACCTCCGCCACCGCGTACGTGATCGTGCTGGGGTTCGTGTTCTACCTGCGGTTTCTGAAGGGGAAGTGGAAGGGTATGCGCGTCATCGAGGAGAAGCCGGTCATCCACCCCCTTCCACCTGCTGCCCCGGAATGTCCGGACACGAAGTTCGAGCCCTGACCGCCGGGGTGCGTTCACCGGAGAGAGACCCGGCATGGAAGCGGCACGCAGGGTGCACGGTATTTCCTCACAGGAGAAAATGTTTTACCTGTGTGGTACAATTCATTTCCTCCCCATAACTGAAGCATAAAACGTGCGAAATGACATGGAACTCTCTATCATTATGAAATTGCTGAATAAATATACAGGGAAAATCCCTCCATGCCCGCCCTGCATGCAAGGTCTGATTTTTGCAGGTCAATCAGCCTCCGGATCTGTTCGTCATCATGTGATGTGCCTGGAGATACGCCGTTTGCAGTACACCATGGATCAGGGCAGGTGATCCGGAGCGTATGCTGTCCAGGGTTCTCGGGGGTCGCACAACGGGTTCTGCATGACGTTCATGAGGGGTCGCTTTATGGTCAGAAAAGTGTTGATTCGACTGCTGGCAATGGCATGGGTTCTCTGCCTCGTTCCGTTTCCGGCAATGGCCTCCCCCATGACGGATTATCAGGATCTGCATGGGTCAGTCCAGGACAGGGAAAATCTCCGTGTTCAGGGCATGTACCTGGTATACCCCACGATGGAGGCATCATGGGCTGATCCGGTTTTCATCCTCCCGAGCAGCGTGGCCGGAGACCCGAATGTGTACCTGCAGCCCGTGCTCGCCGGCATGATGCCCATCCCCGCAGAGAGGGTGGGCGCGTTCCTCGAACGGAACAGGAGGGTGGGCGAGCTCCTTCCCACGCTCTTCCTCGGCAGCGTTCTCATCGGCCTGTCCGGGCTGGTGAGAAGGCAGGTGCCTCGAGACTCACGTACCCTGTCCGGCGTCCAGGGCTGATACAGCAGGCCCCCTGCCGGTCATCCGCCAAGGGCATACCGGGCACCCTGTACATTTTCCGCGTCTGTTTCTTCATGACAGTGATCAGGTCCCCGCCCGGCTGAGCTGTTGCCGCAGGCCTGCCTCCGGTGCTATGCATGGACAGAACCAGACCACAGGGAGAGCCCATGAAGGAATTCGACGACCTGGTGCAGATATTCGAGACGCTCAGGGCGCCGGGCGGATGCCCCTGGGATGCCAGCCAGGACCACAGGAGCATTTCCCGGTGCATCATCGAGGAGGCGCACGAGCTCTTCGACGCCATCGACAGGGGTGATGCCGACCACATGCAGGAGGAACTCGGGGACGTGCTCCTCCAGGTGATCTTCCACAGCATCATCGCCAGGGACCAGGGAGAGTTCACCCTGGCGGACGTCATCACCGGCCTTGCGGACAAACTCGTGTCCCGGCACCCCCATGTGTTCGGGACCGCGCGGGCGGATACCCCGGAGGAGGTCAAGCGCAACTGGGAGCTCCTCAAGAAGAAGGAAAAGGGCAAGGCGCAGCGCGAGTCGATCCTCGACGGCATACCTTCGAGCCTTCCCTCCCTCGTGGCGGCCCGCAAGATCCAGTCCGTGGTCTCCCGGGTGGGCTTCGACTGGCAGGATGCCCGCGAGGTGGTGGACAAGCTGGAGGAAGAGACCCGGGAGCTCTCGGAGGCCCTCTCCGCAGGGGATGAAGCTGCGATACAGGGGGAGATCGGCGACCTGCTCTTCACCGTGGTGAACCTCGCCCGTCTGTGCGGGGTGGATCCGGAGGCGGCCCTCAGGCGCACCAACAGGAAGTTCACCAGGAGGTTCCATGCCATCGAACAGGAGGCGCGCAGGAGAAAAGTCTCCCTCGAGGACATGACCCTGCAGGAGATGGATGACCTCTGGGAGAGGGCCAAGGGCGAGATCGAAGAAGGATCCTCTTGACCCGCTCTCCCTCCATACTCAGCACCGTGGAAAACCGAAACATACCGTAAGTACAATCTGAGACATTCTGACTGAGGCATTCCGGAGTCCCTCGCGGGGCTTTTTCATGCCGTGCATTTATATAATGAATGGGGATGACGATAGAGAATGGAGAGGCTTTGCAAAAGGCGTAAAAATGAACCGGGGTTTGATGCTGACATGAGGGAAGGATTGCCTGTGGATGGAATTATGAGCAGAGCGTGCACCATGGAGCAGACCACATGAAACGGGGCTTCACCCTGCTCGAGCTCATGCTGACGGTCTGCATCCTGGGGGCCATCGCCGGGATCGCCGTGCCTGCGTACACCGGCCACATGGACAAGGTCAGAAGCGCCGAGGCCATGGCCCGCATCACGGAGATGCAGCTCCTGCTGGAAAAGTTCTACGCCGAGCACAACCGCCTCCCCGAAACCCTGGGCGAGATAGGCATGGGAGACCTCCGGGACCCGTGGGGCAGGCCGTACGTCTACCTCAACATCGTCAGCTGCGCGGCGAAGAGCCCGGCTAAAAGCAAAAGTGGTAAGATCCTGTGCAACGAATGCAGAATGCTGCGAGAGACACACCCCCTGAACCTCGACTACGATCTCTACAGCTCGGGAAAGGACGGGAGGAGCGACCGACCCCTCACTGCGGAAAACAGCTGGGACGATGTCGTACGCGCCTACGACGGCTCGTTCATCGGGCTGGGAAGAGACCTCATCTGACCGGGGCTGATGGATGGTTCCCTTCTCCCATATCAAAGGCAGGTTCGCGCTGCGCATCCTGCTCCTCTTTGTCCTGTGCGCCATCGCGCCCCTGGTTACGCTCGCCCTCATCTCCTTCTTCCAGGTGTCCGGGCAGCTAGAGGAGAACGCACTGCAGCGGCTGCATCACCAGGCAGTGAGCCTCGGGACAAGGGTCATGGAGCGGATTATCTCCTCAAGCGAGGATATGGGCCTCATGGCCCAGCGCTTCGCCCCGAATGCAGGCACTGAAGCGCCCAGTCCGGAACAGGGCGAATCGGAGCGCTTCCTCAAGATGGCCATGATCTCCCGGGCAGACGGCCGTCAGATCGACGTCATGGGCGAGCACCGCTCCTGGCCACGCCTCACCGACGGCCAGTGGGCGGATCTCAGGAAGGGGTCCACCCTGGTGTTCAGCATGCCGGCGCGGGGCGACGCATACACGGTGTTCATGGCCAGGGACGCGGGAAACCATGCGGGTGTGGAATACACCATGATCGCACAGGTCAACCCGGCGTACCTCCTGGGCATGAACAGGTACGACAGCACGTACTTCAAGCCCATGTCCGTCAGCATCATGGAGGGGGGGAGGGTCATCTACACCACCCTTCCCGCAGGCGCACAGGAGGGCCTTGCCCGGGTCTTCAGAGACCAGTCGGGGGTCATCGGGAATCTCACGTGGAGACATGAGGGTGAAGTCTATTATGCCGCCAAGGCACCGGTCTTCATGCAGAGCCGGCTGCAGGGCCCCCTCTGGCTCGTCGTGCTCAGCGAGCCCAGGGGTTCCATATTCGAACCGGTGTCCCAGTTCAAGACCACCTTTGCCCTGGGCATCGTCCTGGTCTTCGTCTTGGTGCTGTTCCTGAGCTCCACGCTCATCAGGAGGTTCCTCCAGCCCCTGAACATGCTCCGCGAGCACACCAGGAAGATCTCCAAGGGGGACTTCTCCGCGAGGGTGAACATCGTGAGCAACGACGAGGTGGAGGACCTGGCCGATTCCTTCAACAGCATGACCTCGATGCTCGATCAGCAGTTCAAGGCCTTGAACACCGTGGCGAGCATCGACAGGGCCATCCTCTCCGAGCTCGACCTGGAAAAGATCATCGAGACCTTCCTTGACCGCATCGGCGACATCTGCCCCTGTGACGCGGCTGGTGTCTGCTTCCGCTACCTTCACACCGATACCCGGTGGATGAACCAGTTCAGGGTCATGTCCGATCCTGGAACGAGACGGCTCGAGGTCCTGGACATGGACGAAGAGACCGCATCCCGTCTCTTCGGAGACGCCACACGCAGGATATCACCAGAGGATGCCGCTTTCGAAAGAATCTCCGGGAGGATTTCCCTGAAGGGCATGGAGGGGTTCCAAACCTTCCCCATCCTCATCAACGAGCGTCTCATGGCAGTGGTCTTCCTCGGCACCAGGGATGGAAACGCCTTTTCGGACCCCGCCTCCCTCGCCGAGGTGGAACGGATCACGGACAGGATGGCAGTGGCCTTTTCCCATGCCTATCTCGTCAACGAGCTGAACCTCATGAACTGGGGCACCCTGACGGCCCTTGCCCGGGTCGTGGACGCCAAGTCGCCCTGGACCGCCGGACACTCGGAGCGGGTGGCAGCGCTGGGGTACCGCATCGGCCAGGCCATGGGGCTGTCCAGCCACGAACTCGATGTCCTGAACAAGGCAGGTATGCTCCACGACATCGGCAAGGTCAGCACCCCGCGTTCCATCCTGGACAAGAAGGACAAGCTCACCCCTGACGAATACAGCATCGTGCAGGAACACCCGGAAAAGGGAGCCAGCATCCTCGAGCCGCTGACGCCCTATGCGCCGACCATCCCCATCGTGCGCCAGCACCATGAGCGATTTGACGGGAAGGGGTACCCGAACGGCCTCAGGGGGAACCGGATATGCCTGGGTGCACGGATCCTCGCGGTGGCGGACACCTACGACGCCATGACCTCGGACCGGCCGTACCGCAGCGGCATGAAGCACGACTTCGTGGTGCAGGAGATCATGCAGCAGGCGGGCCGCCAGTTCGACCCCGACGTGGTGGAGGCCTTTCTCAGGGTCATGGCCATGCAGGACCGACAAAAGGAGTGCGCATGAACACGTTCTTGAGAACCGTCCACACCGGTCTCCTCGTTGTGCTCTGTCTCTGCCATGTACAGTGCACGGGCAGCAAGACCCTGCCCGGGGAGATATCGGGGACATGGACGACCCGGGATGAATCCTATGCAGGGGAGTACATCGAGCTGACGGACAAGACCGTCGCGTTCGGCATAGAGGACGGGGAACGGCATGAATTTCCCGTCATGAAAGTGGAGACCGAGAAGGGCCACCTCTTCGGCAGCACCCTGTATTCCGTCTACTATACAGACGGTGCGGGGGCAAAGAATCTCTTCCGCATCATCTACACCCCGGAGGACGGGGGCACGCTGCGCCAGAAGTCGGCCCAGGACGTGCTCTGGAAGAGGCAGTGAAGCCGTCCCGGGAAGGTTTTCCACCGGGATGGAATGTGAAAAAAAGACAGTGAAACCTGCTGATATCTGTTGATTATCTCCCTTGACCGGGTACTGACAGAACCGCCGCAGTGTGCTATGGTGTGTCCATGGCACACGGCGGGCACTGCAAGAGGGTTTTCACGGCCACGGGTTCTCTGCTCAAGGCCCAGCTGAGGGGGGTGCTCTCGCTGCTGCTCTACATCGTGGACACCTTCGCAGTGACCGTCCCCTTCTACACGGTGGCCCTCATGAAATGGCTCATTCCCCTGCCGTCATGGAGGAAGCGCTGTTCCTGGATCCTGCACCGCATCGGGGATGTGTGGCTCTACTTTCTCAACCTGCCCCAGTGCCTGTCCGGCACCACCCGCTGGGTCATCCGCGGCATGGAATCGCTGCCAGTCACCCGGTCGTGCCTGCTCATGGTCAATCACCAGACATGGGTGGACATCTTCGTGCTCATCAGGCTCTTCTACCGGAGGATCCCGGACTTCAAGTTCTTCGTGAAGAAGGAGCTCCTGTGGCTCCCCATCATCGGCCAGGCCTTCTGGGCGGTGGACTTCCCCATCATGAGACGGCACTCCAGGGAGGAGCTCCGGAAGAGACCCGACCTCGTCCGGGAGGACCTGGAAATCACCCGCAGGGCGTGCGAGAAGTTCAGGGACATGCCCGTATCCGTGTTCAACTTCGTGGAAGGCACCCGCTTCCGCCAGGAGAAACACCGCAGGCAGGGCTCGCCCTTCAGGCACCTCCTCAGGCCCAAGGCCGGGGGCACGGCCCTGGTGCTGAGCGCCATGGGAGAAACGATACAGCACGTGCTCAATGTCACCATCGTGTATCCCAAGGGGGTGAGGAACTTCTGGGAGTACCTCTGCGGGAGGGTGGAAGAGATCAGGGTCCACGTGGAGACACTCCCCGTGACCAGGGACCTGCTGGGGGACTACTTCCACGACAGGATATTCCGCGAGCACTTCCAGTCCTGGTTGAATACCCTGTGGAGAGAGAAGGACAGGCGCATCGACGAGATGCTCGCGGTGCAGTGGCGATGACGGAACAGAAGGAGAAACGGCCCCATGCACGATGACGCAATACTCCTGTCCGAGGTCCGCTCCCATGTGGGGACCCTCACCATCAACCGGCCCGAGCGGAAGAACGCCCTGTCCCTGGAGCTGCTCTTCATGATTCACAGCACACTGGCGCTATGGGCACGGCAAGGAGATGTCCGCTGCGTGGTCATCACGGGAACGGGCAGGTCCTTTTCGTCGGGCTACGACATCGCCGCGCTTCCCACCACCATGAGCCCGGAGCTCGAAGAGCTCATGCGCACGGCCAACCCCTTGGAGGCCGCCCTGTCCGGTGTGGCGGAGTTCCCCTACCCGGTGATCGCCATGATGAACGGGCATGCATTCGGCGCGGGCCTGAACCTTGCCGTGTGCTGCGACATGAGGGTGGCCTCCGACGATATCCGGGTGGGAATGCCCCCTGCCAGGCTCGGCCTGGTGTATCACCCGGAGGGTCTCAGACAGTTCATGGAGGTGGCGGGCATGGCACATACCCGGGAGATATTTTTCACCGGCAGGACGTACACCGGTCCGGAGGCGCTCGCCATGGGACTGGTGGACCGGCTGGTGCCGGAGGCGGAGCTCGAGGCTGTCACCTACGGCCTGGCCGGAGAGATCGCCGGCAACGCCCCCCTGGCGCTCAAGGGCATGAAGCGGATCATGGCCATGTACCGCGAGCGCTCGCGCCTCGACGATGACCGGATGGGGGAGGCCCTCGCCCTCATGAACGAGGCCTTTGCCAGCGCGGACATCAGGGAGGGACAGGCCGCGTTCTTCGAGAAGAGGAAGCCGCGGTTCACCGGGGAATAGGGGGCCTTCCGGCCCGGGCAGGGGCCGGGGCAGGGGGAGAGGGTGAATGTCCTGACACGGGTCTTGTTTCTGGGCAGCATGCTTCTTAAATATACAAAAAAAGGCACAGGGGAGGTACAATGAGAAGAACAATGTTCTGGATCGTCTGCATTGTATGTTCGGTATTCCTCGCCACCGCGGCATCCGCACAGAATTTCCCGGGGAAGAAGGTCCTGTATATCGACTCCTACCACGAAGGCTACGACTGGAGCGACGGGATCACCTCTGCCATCAGGCAGACCCTGAAGGGAACGGGGGTGGACCTGAAGGTCTTCCGGATGGACACCAAACGGAACGCATCCACCGAGTTCAAGAACAAGAAGGCCGAAGAGGCGAAGTCCCTCATCGAGTCGTACAAGCCCGACGTGGTGATCGCCTCCGATGACAACGCCTCCCTGTTCATCGTGTCCCGGTACTACAAGGATGCGAACATACCCATCGTGTTCTGCGGGGTCAACTGGGACGTGACGAATTACGGGTACCCGTACAGGAACACCACCGGCATGGTGGAGATGTCCGGCGCACGGCAGCTCATCGACATGATGAAGCCCATGGCCAGGGGGCCGCGGATCGGCTACATCGCTGCCAGCGAATACACCGACCAGAAGGAGGCGGATATCTACAAAAAGGTCTTCCATCTGGACATGAAGACGTACTTCACCAAGGACTTCGCCGAGTGGAAGGACAAGTTCCACGCCCTCCAGAACGAGGTAGACATGATCATCGTGGGCAACAATGCCGGCATAAAGGGCTGGAACGACGCGGAGGCGCAAGACTATGTCCTGAAGAACACGAAAGTGCCCACCGGGGCGCTCTATGAATGGCTGACGAACTATGCACTCATCGGCGCCACCAATGTCCCGGAGGAACAGGGTGAGTGGAGCGCCCAGACCGCCCTCAAGATCCTCGGGGGTACGCCGCCTTCCGCCATCAAGATCTCCAGCAACAAGAAGATCAATATCGTCGCCAACAGGAAGATCGAGAAGTCCTCGGGGATCAAGATCCCCGCGGACATCATCGGCAAGGCGGTCAAGGTGGTCGAGTAAGGATCAGTACAGAACGATTTCATGAACGCATATCCAGGAGGAGGCCGGACCGGGAACGTCCGGCCTCCTCCTCATGAAAATCCCGGACACGTTTCCAGGACCGTCGTGAGCTCTCTTTACCCCTGCCCCCTTGTTGTGATAGACACCCTGTCTGTGCATCCTGTACCGCGCAGGGACTGCGAGCATCCCTGCATGGTGCGAGAAAGGAAGTGACCGTGCAGAATCACACACGCCCAGTCCTGCTCAAGGCCGTCTTCTGGTTCCTGAGCATCAATTTTTTCCTGTCCCTGGGCATCAGCTACGCGTACATCCTGTTGGCCCCCGGGGTTGGAGGCCCGCTCAGCACGCTGTTCGTGCACGGCGCCCTGGTGTCCACCGCGGCCATGGTGTACCTGCTGCTCGCAGGGGGCCTGGGCCTCTCCGCAGTGCTCACGCGGAGGTCCGCCGTCGTCCTGGGACTGGCAGTCGTCCTCGTCACCTTCCTCCACATGCTCAACGTGCTGGACATCATCATCTTCCGGATCTTCCGCTACCACATCAACGCCATGGTGCTCACCCTGGTGTTCACCGAAGGTGCCCGTGACTCTCTGCACATAGGGATCGGCACCGTGCTCACCTACGCGGCGGGGATCAGCGGCATCGTTGGGCTCGAAGTCCTTCTTGCCAGGGTATCCATCAGGACCCTGGCCCACCTGCAGTTCACGCGCAGGGCCGTTGCCGCCGCCCTGGTCCTGTCCCTGGCCTTCATCGCGGCCGACAAGGCCTGCTACGCCGTGGCCGACCTCTACAACGTCAAGGAGATCACCCGCAACAACAAGGTCTTCCCGCTGTACCAGCGTGCCACCATCAAGCGCTTCGCGCGCAGGCACCTCGGCATGAAGACCGACCCTGAAGAGACGCTGGCGGTGAAGTACCGCGGCCGCACCCTGAACTACCCCCGGGAGCCCCTGGTGAGGCAGCCCGGGGGTGAACTGCCCAACATCATCTGGATCGTGGTGGATGCATGGCGCTTCGACATGCTCACCGAAGAGGTGATGCCGAATGTCCTGGAATTTTCAAAACAGGCCCTGGTGTTCAGGAACCACTACAGCGGGGGCAACGCCACGCGCTTCGGCATCTTCACCCTGGTGTACGGGGTGTTCGGCACCTACTGGCATCCCTTCCTGGCCGAGGGCCAGAGCCCTGTGCTCCTGGACGAGCTCATGAAGCTGGGTTACGACTTCCGGATCATATCGAGCTCCCGGCTCACGAACCCTGAGTTCCGCAGGACCGCCTTCGTGAACCTCGCCGCGCACATCACGGACACCCTGCCCGGCACCATGGCGGACACCCGGGACCCGGAACTGGCGAAGACCTTCATCCAGTGGCTGGACACCAGGGATGCCGGCAGGCCTTTCTATGCCTTTCTGTTCATGGATGCGCCCCACGGGCCGTACATCTACCCTGACGAGTTCGAGAAATTCAGTCCATCGAACAAGACCCCCAACTACGTGACCACGGGCAGGAAGGACGCGGTGCCTCTTTTCAACAGCTACCGGAACGCCCTGTTCTTCGACGACCACTACACCGGCATGATCCTGGACGAGGTGAAGCGGCGCGGACTGCTGGAGGACACCATCATCCTCATAACCGGGGACCACGGGGAGGAGTTCTTCGAGACGGGATTCTGGGGGCACACGAGCGCGTTCTCCTCATACCAGAGCAGGGTCGGCTTCGTGCTGTACATCCCGGGACGCGGCCATGCGGAGATCGACTACATCACGAGCCACCACGATGTGGCGCCCACCTTCCTCAAGCTCCTGGGGTACACGACGCCGCCGGATGTCTACTCCCAGGGCAGGGACCTCCTGGACCCCGCGGGGCATGCGTACGCCGTCGTGGCCGGCTGGGACGAAGCGGCCATCATCGATGAGCTCTACACCATCGTCATGCCCACACAGAGCTACAACGCAGGCGGCTCGCAGGCGAGGTTCACACAGGGCTACAGGCTCGTGGAGGACGAGCGTGAAGTCGTCAGGCAGCGCCATGGTGCCATCTTCGAGGTCATGAAGGCCATGAGCGTGTTCCTGCGGTAGGACCTGCTGCCCGCAGCGGACGCCCTTTGCCCTCCCCTGTGCAGGTGGTTCAGGGACTCTTCTCAGCCCAGCCGGATGTCCCTGGAACTCTCCCAGAGGCCGTGGATGTTGCAGAACGAGGCTGCCACCAGGGTGCCCGGTTTACTCACCTTGAGTTCGGCCACCACGGTGTGATTGGTATATACCGGTCCCTTGTTGGGGCCCTCGACGGACTCACCGTGAGCGGTGAACTCGAAGCAGCCCACCTGATAGGGGTACTTGTCGCCCTCGGGTTTGAAGAACAGCTGGATCCAGCGGATGTGGTGCTCCGTGGTGTTCGGGTGCGCGATCTCCTTGCCCAGGGACACCTTGACCTGGAACACCTCGTCGGCCTTGACCCTGTCTGC
>CAZNGL010000100.1:0-10708 GCA_964572405.1 uncultured Bacteriovoracaceae bacterium | reverse complement strand
TCCTGGCGGACATGGCCGTCCAGACGAGGATCGGCGACATGGCCGTGTGCGGGGCCTGCAGCGCCATAGAGAGCAGGCCGCCGGGGTGGGACATCTTGGCGAAGGCCGCGGCGTTGCATGTCCAGGAGGCCGCCTGCCGGGTGACCACGGAGGGCATACAGGTCCTCGGGGGATACGGCTACATGAAGGACTACGGCCAGGAAAAACGGTTCCGCGACGCCCAGCAGATGAAGACGCTGCTCGGCATGGCGCCGCTGAGAAAGATCGATCTCCTGGACCGGATAAACGACAGGTGACATCTCGAATGAATGAGCATGGAGGGAACGATATGAAGAAGTGGGGACTGGACACGGACAAGTTCTTTCAGGGACTGGACCAGCTGGAGAACCCGGAATACGAGGTCAGGCTGCCGATCTTCTACTATGACTGTGCCGCGATCACGGCCATTTACACCGCGTCCACCAGGCAGGTGAAGAAGCACCTGCCTTCTTCCGGGATGCACCCGGTGGAGATGTTCCCGGGAAGATGCCTGGTGGCCTTCTCCGCCTTCGAATACCGCAGGACCGACATCGACCCGTACAACGAGTTCAGCATCACCGCCATCATCTCCTACGGCGCCCGGCAGATCCCCGGCCTGACCTCCTCCTGGTACATGCTGAGGAACCGTTTCTCCGCCTACATCCTGCACCTGCCCGTGACCTCGGAGCGTGCCCGCCGGGGAGGGTTCGAGCTGTGCGGGTACCCGAAGTTCATCGCCGACATCTCCTTCAGCCAGGAGCATGCCCATATCACCTGTACCGTGGCGGTGAACGGCCAGAGGATCCTGTCGCTCAGGGGAAAGGAGGCCGGGACATCGAGGGGCAGGCCCGCCAAGTTCATCCTGTACACCATGAAGAACGGCATACCGCTGAAGGCGAACCTCTATGTGAACCCCCTGCAGTTCAGGCAGACCGTGGGCCTGGGCAACGCACGTCTGGACATAGGCGGAGACCACCGGATCTGCCGTGAGCTGAGGGACCTGGGTCTGAGCCGGTGGCCGATCATGTACCAGTACATGCCGTCCTATCAGGCGATCCTGTTCAATTCCAAGAACATCATCGACGACTGAGGGAGGGGCAACGGGGATGAAGAATCTGCAGGGAAAAACGGCGGTCATCACCGGGGCGGCCTCGGGCATCGGGAGGGAGCTTGCAAGGGCACTGGCAGAAGAGGGATGCATCGTGCTCCTGGCCGATATCAACGAGGAAGGACTGAAGCAGACCCTGGAGCTGGTGGAGCAGGCGGGCGCCTTCGGGGAGACCTTCCCCTGCGATGTCTCGAAGCTGGGCGACGTGACGAACATGGCGGACCACTGCTTTCAGACCCGGGGCAGGGTGGACCTGCTCGTGAACAACGCCGGCGTGGCATCGACGGGGTTCGTGGGAGACATCCCCATGGAGGACTGGGAATGGATCGTTTCCATCAACTTCTGGGGGGTCGTCTACGGCTGCCATGCCTTCGTACCCGGGATGAAGCGGCAGGGAGGCGGACATATCGTGAACGTGGCCTCTGCGGCGGGCATCCTCTCGTCCCCGGAAATGGCCCCGTACAACGCCACCAAGGCCGCGGTCATCTCCATCTCCGAGACCCTCAAGGGCGAGCTGGCACCGTACAGCATCGGGGTCAGCGTGCTCTGTCCCACCTACATCAAGACCAACCTCCTGGAGAGGATGCGGTTCACGGACGAGTTCCAGCGGCGGTGCTCCACCACCGGCATGGCCAATGCCCGGTGGTCTCCGGACCGTATCGCCCGCCTGGTGGTCGATGCGGTGAAAAGGAACCGGATGTACCTTGTCCCCCAGCCGGCAGCCAAGGCCTTCTGGTACTCGAAGCGCATATCGCCCGGTGCGTTCCACGGGTTCTTCGCCTTCATCATGCGCATGGGGTGGGGCAGGAAGATGATGTACCAGCTGTGCAGGCTGGGATTCTAACATGGAACGTATGAATGAGAGTCGTGGGTGGCGGGTCAGGTCCCGGGACCGTGACGCCTACTTTATCAGCCCCTGCACCTTGGCCCGCTCCACGATGATGCCGCGCTGCCTGCTCCCGGTGATGTCCAGGGTCCTCGCCTGAGCCAGGGTCAGGTCCACCCGGTCGAGCAGTGCGTCTCTGATCTGCACCTCCTCCATGATGGAGCAGCCGAGCGACGCGTTGATGAGGTTCGTCTTGTTCATGGTGGTGCGCACCAGGTAGGACAGGCCGAAGTTGGCCTCGGACAGGTCGCAGCCGTCCAGGGTGCAGCCCTCCAGCAGGCAGAAGAGGAACATGGTCTTGTGCAGCCTGGAGCCCGACAGGTCGAGGTTCTTCAGGGTGCAGTGGATGAAGGATGCGCCTTCCAGGTTGGTCTTGTGGAGCTCCTTGTCCGTGATGGTGACCCGGACGAGGCGGGTGTTGATGAGGGTGATCCTGCTCAGGGTGCACGAGCTCAGGTCCGTGTCCCTGATGGTGGTCTCCGAGAGGTGGGAGCCCGAAAAGTTGGTGTTCCTGAATGTCACGTCCTCGAGGATGGTCCTCTCCAGGTGGGACTCCTCCAGGTTGGTGTCCGTGAGGTTGCACCTGCTCAGGTCCGACCCCCGCAGGTTGGCGCCCCCCAGATCGAGCCCGGACAGGTCGAGCCCCTTGAGGTACTCCCCCTCCACGGGCGTTCCCACGGAGACGGCTTCCAGGAGCTTGTCTCGGTCGAAGATGTTCATTCTCTCGCCTCCAGGACCTTTTTCACCTCGGGCACCAGCATGAACTCGGCATCCGCGATCTGTCCGTCCTTGAGGTAGAGGTGCACCTTGGACATGGCCCCGGTGATGGTCCTGCTCGCCATGCCGATGCGGATGGTGGAATGGTCGTGCAGGGTCCCCTCGATGTAGATGTTGCCCTGGTAGGTCCGGTGGATCTTCTCGGTGATCTCCATGACCTTGGCGTTCTGCTGGATGAGGTTCTTTCTCAGGTTGTCCATGGCCTCCAGGATCTTCTCGTAGAGCATCTCCTGCTGGCGGGAGAGCTCGCTGGTGGACTTCATGGCCCTGAGCTTGGACAGGGACGACTGGAACTTGAGGAAGTCCTGCGTCTTCTCGACGATATCCTCCTTGATTCGTACCTGCTCCTGGTGCAGCACCGGGCTGTGGCCGATGCTGAGCTCGGTCTCCGTGCCCGCGTCCTCCTGGCCCACGGTGTGGCAGTAGATCCAGCAGTCCGACGACACCTTGCTGGTGGCGATGAAGCCGTTGGCGTTTCTGATCACCACGGGCCCGATGGCGGACACCATGCTGTTGCGGATGTAGTCGTTCACGACGATCTCTTTTTCCGACTTCACGTGGGCGTCCTGGATGAAGCGTGCGTGAATGTTTCCGTTGGCGGTGACGATGGCCTTCTCCTGGCCCAGGATGCCGCCGGCGATGTGGATGTTGCCGCCCGCCTCCAGCACCACCCTGCCCACGGTGGAGGCGATGGTGATGTCCTGGCCGGCATGGATCTCGTAGCCGTCCCCCACCTCGCCCTGGACCACCACGGACCCGTTGAACCGGATATTACCCACCGAGGCGTCCACGTCGTGCACCGTGTACACGGCATCCACCTGGACCGCGTTGTCCACCCACTGCACCAGTCCGTCCATGGCGGCGTACATGTGCGTCCGGTCCGCCGAGATGGTGACGTTCTTCGCTTCGGGAAGCTTGGCGTGTGCCCCCTCCTTGCTCGGCAGCTCCTCGCCCTTCACGGACATGCCGCTCTTGCCGGCCCGCGGGGGGATGAGCTCGCAGAGGAGGTCTCCCTTCCGGACGTTCTGGATGAGATTCAGATCGCGCAGGTTCACCTTGCCCGAGGCGTCTTCCTGGATCTTGGCCTTGGTGCGGTCCTTGTCGAAGTGGAACCTCACCGAGCCGTTCGTGCCCTCCTCGGGCTTGACCCCCCGGGCGATGACCACCCACTCGCCGGTGATCCTGTTCTGCGCCATCCTCTCGATGACCTCGGTGAGCACACCGATGGTGATGCCCTCTGCCTGGACATGCTCGAGGAGATCTCCCGCAGACACGCTGAAGATCTCGCTTCCCGTGGGGGTGATCCTCATCGAGGCGACGAGCCCCCCCTCGGTGATATGGATTTCCACCTTATACTCCTTATCCACAAGAAAAGGTTCGGATTTGCCCGGGGAAAACTTTACTCGAAATTGCCGCGCAGGCCCTTGAGCCCGGTGCGTGGAGCGAATTTCCTTGACTGGCCGGGAGACGTCCCGTACTTCTGATGGGGCAGGAACCACATAAACCGTACAAAGAGGCGTTCCGGGCAGTGCCTGCTGGGCGCCTCACGGCGAGGACCCCATGCACATCTCCGACATAGACACGATGGACGTCAAGGGCTTCCTGGATGCGGATGAGGGCGGCAGGCTCTACGAGCTCGCCCGCGAGGCCTCCCGACGCGGGCCGCTGCTGGAGATCGGCGGCTACTGCGGCAGGTCCACGTTGTACCTGGGACTGGGCTGCAGGGAAACGGGCGGGGTGCTCTTCTCCATCGACCACCACCGGGGCTCCGAGGAGCAGCAGAAGGGGCAGGAGTACTTCGACCCGGAGCTCTACGACGAGCGGGAAGACAGGGTCGACACCTTCCGGTTCTTCCGCAGGGCCATGGAGCGGGCCGGGCTCCTGGACACGGTGGTGCCCCTGGTGACGACGTCGGAGGTGGCGGCCCGCATGTGGTCCACTCCCCTGGCGCTGGTGTTCATCGACGGGTCTCACACCTATCCCGGCGCCTTTGCCGACTACGTCGCATGGTCGCCCCACATCGTGCCGGGTGGCTATCTCGCCATCCACGACATCTTCCCGGACGCCTCGCAGGGAGGCCAGGCGCCGCACTACATCTACGGGCTCGCCAGGGAGTCGGGGCTGTACGAGGAGCTGCCCATGGTGAAGACCCTGGGCGTGCTGCGGAAGAGACGCGCCGTGGACGTCCCCGCGGAGCTCTTCTCACGGCGCGACTGGTAGGCTGTCCACGTCCAGGTTGTGGGTCCAGTGGTACCGGTAGTGCCCGTCCGAGAGCGTATGCCTCAGGTACCCCGCGTCGAAGAATCCCTGCAGGACCTTGCGGGTAAACGCCTCGTCCGTTGATGTTCTTTCCGCAATGACGGCCGACAGGAGCCTCACCGGGTCGGCCCCGTCACTGACCGCGCAGGGGTTCTCCTCGATGAGGTCCTCGGAGAGGATGCGGAACACGAGCTTGAGCTTGCGGTCGCCCTCCACGAGGAGGTACTCGCGGTCGGTGCAGGTGCCCTCCCGCACGTTCTTCTCCGTCTCCTCCCAGATGGCGGCGTTGAAGCGGTCGTACTCGGCCACGAAGTCGGTCATCTCCCGGGGCGAGACCCCTGAGGTCCGCACCACCGGGGCGTTGGCGTCGTACCTGCTCCAGTCGTCGGTGAGGATCTCGATGTCGTACTTCGAGAGCTCCTCGCGCACCGTGGTGCCCGGGAACGGGGCGAAGAAGTGGTAACCGTAGGCGATCTTCAGCTCGTTGGCGAACTCCTGGGTCCGGCGCAGGGTTTCCCTCGTCTCTCCCGGCAGGCCCACCATGAAGGAGGCGTGGGGCAGCACATCGGCCTCCTTGCAACAGGCAACGGCGGCTCTCGCCTGGTCCAGGGTGATGCCCTTGCGGATGCGCTTGAGCATCTCCGGGTCGCCCGACTCAATGCCGAAGCTCACGCAGTCGCACCCGGCCTCCCGCATGATCTTCAGCGTCTCCAGGTCCACGGTGTTGACCCGGGCGAACGCGCTCCACCCGAAGGTGATGCCCCGGCGCCTGATCTCGTCGCAGAGCTCCTTGACGCGGGCCTTGTTCGCCGTGAACAGGTCGTCGGCCACGTTGATCCGCGTGAAGCCCAGCGACAGGATGTGCTCGATCTCGTCCAGGACGAGCCTGGGGCTGCGGAATCGGCCCTTGAACCCCACCATGCGCCTGCCCAGGCAGAAGATGCACCGGTTGGGGCAGCCCCTGCTCGTGATGATGCTCACCGGGTAGCCCAGCGCCAGGTAGCGGGACACGGGCAGCAGGTGGCGGGCGGGCAGCGGCAGGCCGTCCAGGTCACAGATGAGCTCCCGGGGCCCGGTGGTGACCACGGTCCCGTCCTGTCGGAAGGCGATGCCCCTGACCCCCTTCCAGGCCTTCCGGTCGGTTATGAGGGGGATGAGCTCCTGCAGGGTCTCCTCGCCTTCGCCCTTGATGATGAGGTCGAGCTCCGGGCAGCTTTTGAAGGTTTCCTCCACGGCAAAGGACACGTGCGGGCCGCCCATCATGGTGATCACCGAGGGCCTGAGCCGCCTGGCGTCTTTGATGATGCGCTCGGCCGCGAACTGGTTCATGGTGACGCTGTTCGCTCCCACCACGTCGGGCTTGAATGCGTTAAGGATAGCCGAGAGCTTTTCGGGGGAGTACTTGCTCACGATGAAGTCGAAGATGCGCACCGTGGCGCCAGCGGCCTCGCAGGCCGCGGCGGCGTACGCAAGGCCCAGGGGCGGGGAGGGGGCCTCCTCCAGGGGGTATGGTGTGGCGATGAGCGCAATCTTCATGGGTGTCCTCTAGTCTCCCTGCCTCGGCAGGAGCATGGTCCTCAGCCAGCCGAAGAGCGTGTTGCCCCTGAGCATGTCGCGGTCGATGCCGATGATATCCGCCTCGAGCTTGGCCGGGTCGGCGAACCACGCGGCCCGGGTCTGTATGGGCTCGTCAGGGTCGAGCTTGCGGATGACCCGTGCCGGGTTGCCGGCCGCGATGACGTTTCTCGGAATGTCCTTGGTAACCACCGAGCCGGCGCCGATGATGCTGTTGTCGCCGATGGTGACCCCCTTGCAGACGATGGAACTGTCGCCCAGCCAGACGTTGTCGCCGATGATCACCGGCTCGCTGCCGCCGATGTAGTCCAGCCGGTCATAGATGCCGTGCCAGTCGGAGTCGGTGATGTACACGCTGCTCGCCATCATGCAGCTGTCGCCGAGCGTGATGCCCGAGGCCGCGCTCATGCGCACGCCCGGGCAGATGAGGCTGTACCTGCCGATGCTGATGAACCCGTCGCCTTCCTTCCTGCCCCACACCGTGAGGCGCACCCGGTGGTCCGGGGTGGTGATGACGTTCGCGTAGTCGCCCAGGTCGATGGGCCAGCCGAAGACCTGCACGTGCCAGGGCTTCATGAAGGTGCAGCCCGTGCCCAGGCGGCGGAACTGGGGCCTGAGGAAGTGCTCCACGTACCACTCGCGGAAGCGGAGGTCGAGCCGCTTGAGGTAGAATGGCCGGTAATCCCGTCTCAACGCCTTACGCCCTCATGTCCCCCGCGTCCGAGTAGAAGGCCTTCCTGATGCTGAAGACGGGGTGGTGCTGCTTGAGGAAGCGGTACATGCGGGACTTGTCCCCCTGGCCCGCCTCCCAGAAGGAGTGGTTGAAGAGCTGGGACGCAGGCGTGATGTGGTACACCGCGTCCGTTGCCATCATCACGGCCGCATCCGTCCAGGTGAGGCGCTCCTCGGGCCAGATGACCATGTCCGGGAAGGTGAACCCGCACCAGTAGGTGCCGTCGTCGTACCGTTTGTCCCCGATCCAGCCCAGCAGCTTCTCAGCCTTGGTGTATTCCCCCATGGCGGCGAGCGTGAGAATGAGCTCCGAGCTCTCGGCGATGGTGACCCACGGGTTGTCTGACACGCAGCGCACGCCCAGGCCTTCCACCACGAACTTGTTCCAGGAGCGCTCGACGCGCTTCTTGGCCTCGAAGCCCGTGACCGCGCCGCTCAGGACCGGGTAGAACCAGTCCATGGAGTAGCGCGACTTGGTCCGGTCGAAGAGGTGGGGCCGGTAGCGAAGCGCATCGCCGAGCCGCTGCAGGGCGTTCTGCCAGCGCGGCCTGCTCTCGCCCAGGAGCAGGGCCAGGACCAGTGCGCACTTGAGGCTCATGAAGATGGAGCTGCACGCCGTGAGCAGGGCCTTGGGGTCCACGTCGCCCTGGGGGCTCCGGGCCCAGTAGACCTCGCCGCCTATTGCCTGGAGGTCCACCGCGAAGTCGACGCCCGCGCGCACGGTGGGCCAGATGTACTCCAGGAAGGCCCGGTCGCGGGTGATGAGGTAGTGGTGGAACACCCCCACCGCGATGTAGCTCGACATGTTGGACTCTCTCGTGAGGTCCTCGGGCACGCCGCTCTTGTAGGCCGAGTACCAGGAACCGTCTTCAAGCTGGGTGGACGCGAGCCATTCGAAGGCCCTGCGGGCGTGCTCGTGGTAGCCCCCGATGGTGAGTCCGATGGCCGCCTCCACGTGGTCCCACGGGTCTGTCTTGCCGCCCCTGTGCCAGGGGATCTCTCCCGATTCGAGCTGCTCGTTCGCGATGGAAGCCGCCAGGGCCTTGATGTCGATAGGGAGACAGAGGGCGGACCGGGACGCTTCATGTTCCATAGTGGTCACCTTTTTTCAGATAGAGTACCACGCTCTTGGCGATGAGCGGGTTCAGCATCCTGTCCAGGGTCCGCGTGAGCAGGGGCTTCTTCATGATGTCCCAGACCAGGAACCTGTGATAGAGCTTCACGGGCAGGGCGTCGTCGTTCTTGTGGCCCACCATGCACTTGATCCACCAGTAGGGGCTGTGCAGGGAGTGGGCCCAGCCCGTGTCCACGCAGCGGGTGCCCGCGCTCTCCAGGAGATCGATGAGTTCCTTCTTCTTGTAGATCCGGATGTGGCCGCCTTCCTCGTTGTGGTAGGCCTCCGACAGGGCCCAGCAGATGCGCTCGGGCAGGTAGCGCGGCACGCTCACCACGAGGGACCTTCCCGGCTTGAGCACCCGGACGATCTCGGAGGCGGCCTGCCGGTGGTCCGGGATGTGCTCGAGCACCTCGGAGCAGATCACGATGTCGAAGGACGCGTCCGCGAAGGGCAGCCTCGTGACGTCGCTCACCATGACCAGCGCGCCGCCGCCGCCGTCCTCACCCTCGTGGCGCATGATCTTGGTGGTGTTGTGGGCCTTCAGCGCATCGTCGCGGTTCAGGTCGATGCCCACCACGCTCACGCCCTTCGCCCGGAAGGCCTCGCTCAGGTGGCGCCCGCCGCCGCAGCCGGCGTCCAGCACCTTCATGCCGGGCCTGAGGTCGAGCTTGCGGAAGTCAACGGTGAGCATCGATGGCCTCCCGGTAGACCTCTGCCACCTGGGTGGCGGTGTTGTGCCAGGTGAAGTGCCTCTTCACGCGGTCGAACCCCGCATCCGCAAGGCGCGCGCGCCTGGCGGGGTCGTCCAGCAGAGCCACGATGGCGGCCTTCAGCGCCTGCGTGTCGGCCGGCGGCACGAGCACGCCGGCGTCGCCCACCACCTCGGGCAGGGCGCCGCCTGTCGTGCTGATGACCGGCACCCGGCAGGCCATGGCCTCGCCAGCGGGCAGACCGAACCCCTCGTAGAGGGAGGGGACCACGGCCAGGGTGGTCTCGGCGTAGTAGCGGGCGAAGTCGTCGTCCGCGATGCGGCCGGTGAAGGTGATGAAATGCTGCGCATTCAGCCGCTTCACGAGCTTGTCGATGTCGCCGTCCTTCTTTGGCGCGCCGATGACCGTGAGGTGCACGTCGCGCTCACAGCGGATGGCGGCCACGGCCTCGATGAGGTAGCGCAGCCCCTTGAGCGGGGTGTCCGCGCTGTTGGTGACCATGATGCGGTTCTCATGGCGTTTCACCCCGGCCACGGGGTGGAAGATGTCGGTGTTGATGCCGTTGGCCACCACGCGGAACCGCTCGGCGGGGATGGAGAAGGCCGAGCTGATGTCGTGCCGGGAGGCCTCGGACACCGTGATGATGTGGGAGAGCCTCCGGGAGACCCTGCCCTGCATGGACAGGAAGGAGTACCAGCGCCGCACCTTGAGCTTGCGCCACAGGGGCGTGACGGAGGCCACCTCCACGTCGCGGTCCACGGTGATGGGGTGGTGGATGGTGGCCACGGTGGGCACGCCCAGGGCCTTGATGCCCAGGATGCCGTAGGCCAGGCACTGGTTGTCGTGCACCACGTCGTAGCGGTGCAGGTTCCTGCGCATGAAGTTGTAGTAGCGGATGCTGTTCGTGAAGGGCTCGGGGAAGCCGCCGCTGGACACGCCCAGCCACTCGAGCATGTTGAGGGGGGAGGCGAGCTCCTTCAGGCTCGGGACGCGGAACAGGTCGTCCGGGTTGTAGAGGTCGAGGCTGGGGAGCCTGTGGAGCGGGATGTCGGCGTCGATGATGGGGTAGGGAGGGCCGGACACCACCTCCACGTTGTGGCCTATGTCCTTCAGCGCACGGCTGAGCCGCTTGATGTACACGCCCTGGCCGCCCGAGGTGGGCTTGCCCCGGTAGGTGTAGAGGCACACGTTCAGCGGACGGTCCTTGATCCTCCTGCGCGCCCCTGCGGTGAAATGAGCCTGTTCGGCATGCATTGATGACATGGCAGCATTGCATCCTTTGATCGCATATTTACCCGCGCGCACCTCTCCATGCGCCCTCCGGGCAAAAAGGCATCCTAGCAACTATGGCCCCACAAGGCAAGGAAAAACCTGCCATTTCTCCCCACAGAAACATGACACCGGCAGCGTATGCACGTCAGGCCCGGGTTGTGCGGAGGATTGCCATCCGGGAGGCGTGCCCCGGGTCCCCTGCCATTCTGTCACGATGTCCTCCGCTGAAGTCCTGGTGGTTTGCCATTTTGTAC
>CAZNGL010000099.1:0-10795 GCA_964572405.1 uncultured Bacteriovoracaceae bacterium | reverse complement strand
AGTTCGCCTGGAAGATCGTCAAGTACGTGAAGTCCAACGCGGTCATCTACGCCACGGCGGATCAGCTCATCGGCGTGGGGGCAGGGCAGATGAGCCGGGTGGACTCCTCGAGGCTCGCTATCATCAAGGCCGGCAACGCGGGCCTGTCCACCAAGGGGACCGTGGTGGCGTCCGACGCCTTCTTCCCCTTCCGGGACGGCGTGGACGAGGCGGCCAGGGCAGGGGCCACGGCCATCGTACAGCCCGGCGGGTCGGTGCGGGACGCCGAGGTGATCCAGGCTGCGGACGAGCACAACATGGCCATGATCTTCACCGGGATGCGCCACTTCAGGCACTAATCGCTTGAGGAGGCCGCGCCCCAGGGTCCGGAAAAAGGATCCCGCGGGCAGTACTCTCCCCAGGGCTGTCGAGGAGGGCTATGAGCAGGCAGGAAAAACTGAACCGCATCTTTGACGCGGCGCTGAAGGTGTTCGCGCAGTACGGCTACAAGAGGACACGGGTGGAGGACATCGCCCAGGAACTCGGCATGACCAAGGGAAACCTCTACCTGTACGTGAAGGACAAGAAGGACCTGTACGAGAAGTCGGTTTCCCACGGCCTGCTGCGCTGGCAGGCCAGGGTGAGGGAGGCCATCGCCGGCACTGACGACGTGGTGGAGCAGCTCCTCATCATGTGCCGGAAGAGCTTCACCTACCTTTCCCGGGATGTGCCGCTGCGCACCATCCTCATGAACGATCCGTCCATCTTCCCGCTCTCCCCCAGGGAGGACAGGTTCTCCAGGATCAACAAGGCATCAATGGACATGATGAAGACCGTGCTCATGCGGGGGATAGAGCAGAGGCGGTTCCGGAACGTGGACGTGAAGTACACCACGGACCTGCTCTTCTCCATCTACGTGATGTTCATCATCAAGACCTACATCAAGTCGGAGGGGAAGTCGTCGGGCAGGCTCTTTGAGCAGGGCATCGACCTCATCCTGAACGGGCTGCTCGTGCACGCCTGAGCAAACGGGGAGAGGCCTGACGGACCGTGTCCGATCCATCCCTTCCCATGACCGCGTTCCATGCGCTGCTCGCCTGGGCCAGGGCGAACCCCGGTCTCATCGCGGGCCTGTGGGCGCTCTCGGTGGCCTCCTTCTTCGGCACCCTGCTGGCCATACCCATGATGGTGGTAAGGATGCCGGAGGACTACTTCCTCTACGACCGGGCCCACCTCAGGGAGTACCGCAGGCAGCACCCCGTGTTCCGCCTGTTCTCCGTGGTCCTGAAGAACATCCTCGGTGTTGTCTTCATCCTGGCGGGTACCATCATGCTCTTCCTGCCCGGGCAGGGCGTGCTCACCATCCTCATCGGGATCACGCTGGTGAGCTTCCCCAGGAAGAGAGCCCTCGAACTCAGGCTCGTCCGGAAGCCGTCCGTGCTCAGGGCGCTGAACTGGATACGGGCACGGGGGCACAAGCCGCCGCTGCTGCTGCCGTGACAGGGAACGCCGGAGGGGAAAATTTCGTTTTGTCAGTACCCGGCGATATGTGGTAGGTCAAAGGGAATGGGCAGCGTGTGAGCAGATGAAAAACAGAGCGGTACAGGCGCCGGGATGAAGACAACCGCAGTAAAACCCATGAAATGCGAGTTCGCCGACGAGGGGATCCTGTGGATCGACAAGATCGCCACGGGGGTGGGGGTCATCCTGTACAACCCCCAGCGCAAATTCGCCGCCGGCTTCCATGTGCTCCGGGGGTTTTCCAAGGGACAGCGGCCGGAGAGTCCCGGGTATTTCGCGGACACCGCTCTGGACTACGCCATCTCGGAGTTCACCAGCCGTGGCATCCCCCTGCAGGTGTCCGTCGCCATTGCCGGCGGCGCCTCGCTCCTGTCCAGCGAGAACCAGGGCGATGTGGGTTCCTCCCTGGTGACCCAGATCAAACAGATCCTCGCCGCCAGGAAACTCGAGGTGAAGCTGGAGAACATAGGCGGGACACGGCTGCGCACCATGATCCTGAACGTGGACGAGGGGAAGATCAAGATATCGTGACGCATCCTGCACGGGGGCCGGACCATGAGACATGCGTGCACCTGTTCCCATGACGTGGCCATGCACGGTGGCAGGGCGGGATTGTGCTGCAGTGGAGTGCGCGAGGACGGAACACGAGCCCGGGGAGGAAGCATCAGATGAATATCCGATGTCCGCATTGCAGGAAGGAGTACTCGATCCCGGACGAACGGCTCAGGGCGTTCACAGGGAACATCACCATCCCCTGCCCCAGCTGCAAGGGCTCCATCGTGGTGCAGGCCCCTCAATCCCCGAAGGGGCAGGACGGTCGGGGTCCGGACCGCCGCACGGGGCAGGAGCAGCCTGAACAGGCTGCACCTGCGGACAACGGCGCCGCGTTGAAGGAACGCATACTCAAGTCCCTGAATGATCTGCCGCCCATGCCCCAGGTGGCCCAGAAGGCACGGGAGGTCATCAACAACCCGGCGTCGAGCTTCAAGGACCTGGCGAAGGTCATCGAGACCGACCAGGCCATCGTCACGCGCATCCTCAAGATCGCCAACTCGCCCTTCTACGGCCTTTCGGGCAAGGTCTCCTCGGTGCAGCACGCCTCCGTGGTGCTCGGTTCCAAGACGCTCATGGAAGTGCTCAACCTCGCCTGCTCCTCCGACATCCTCGGCCAGACCCTGGCCGGGTACGACCTCGACGCGGGGGAGCTGTGGAAGCATTCCCTGGCCGTGGCGTCGGCTTCCCAGATCATCGCCCGGAGGGTGAACCCCTCCCTGGAGCAGGACGCCTTTTCCGCGGGACTGATCCATGATGCGGGCAAGATCATCCTCGACCCGTATGTCCTGGAGCGCAAGGACGCCTTCCGCTCCTTCGTGGCCGACGGCAGCGACACGTTCCTGAATGCGGAGAAGCACATCCTCGGGTTCGACCACGCGGAGATGGCGGCCGATGCCTGCGAGCGGTGGCACATCCCAAACCTCATCGGCCGTGCCATCCGGTATCACCATGACCCGACGCCGTCAGGCGGCGACCAGCTCTGCTTCATCGTGCATATGGCGGATGCCGTGGCCCTGATGAGCGGCATCGGTGCCGGTCTCGACGGCCTCCTCTACACCATCCACCCGGAGGCCATGAAGGCCCTGAGGCTTGCAGGGGACGACCTGAACGATATCATGGGCAAGATGGCCGAGTACGTGGAGAAGACCACCCAGGGCGGGTGAGCGAACACCCCTGAGAGCCCATGACCCGTATGAGGATGATCTTCCGCCGCCCTTTCCTCGCCATCGCCCTGCTGGGATCCCTCGTGCTCTCCCTGCAGGGCCCGCTCCTGGCTCACGAGAACACCGGTGGGAACTCCCTCGAGGTGGAGGTCCAGCCATGGGATGAGGCGCAGAGGCTCTTCCGTGGCGATCCGCACTGGCTCGGCGGCGACGGCGCATCGTCGGCAGACCTGGGAGACGGCAGGGTGCTGTGGCTCTTCGGGGACAGCTTCATCAACCTCTCCTCCACCGGGTCCAGGCGCGACGCCACCATGGTGAGAAACAGCGTGGCCATCCAGCACGGGCATGATCCAGCAACGGCCCGGATGTCCTTTGCCTGGAAGCGACTCGGGCCGCACCCCCGCTCCTTCTTCAGGGAGCAGGGGGCCGAGTGGTTCTGGCCGGGCTCGGCGGTCCGCACCAAAGGCGGGCTCCTCGTGTTCCTCGTGCGGGTGAGACGGGCCGACAATGCGCTGGGCTTCGAGTCCTCCGGGTGGAAGGCCGTGTTCGTGCCCAATCCGGACGCTTCACCGACCCTGTGGGGCATGAGGGACCTGGCGGTCCCGGATACGGGCGGCATCCTGGCGGGGTCTGCCAGCGCCTTTGTCCTGGACGGCTTCCTCTATGCCTATGGGGCCGACTGGGGTGATCACGCGGTGTATGTCGCCCGGTGGAAGCTGGAGGACACGGTCTCCGGGGACCTCGCGCACCCCCAGTGGTGGATGGGGCCGGACCTCCAGTGGGCCGGCCCCGGGGTGCCCAGGAAGAGGCCGGCACCGGTGTTCACGGGCGGCCAGGTGGAGTTCACCGTGCACTACGAGCCCGAACTCAGGGGGCTCGTCCAGGTCCAGACGCTGTCGCTGGCCGACCCGTGCCTGGCCCTGCGGTTTACCGCGACCGTCTCGTCCGCCTGGAGCGAACCCATGTGCTTCTTCCAGCCGCCCGAAAGGTCGTCGCAGGGCCTGCTCCTGTATGCGGGAAAGGCCCACAAGGCCTTTGCGGGAAGCCAGGTTGCCTTCACCTATGCCGTGAACACCCTGGACCCCGACAGGATCATGGAGGACATGGACATCTATTTCCCCGTTGTCCTCAGGGGGACCATACGGCCCAGACCCGGCAGAGAGGGTACCCCGTGAACGGCCATGCGGTCGAGTCCTGCAGCGATGTCCTTGTGGGGGCGCTCCATGCCTTCGAGGATGCCTCGCGCAGGCTTCACCCCATGGTCCTTCCCCGGCTCAGGGAAGGGCTCGACGCGCACGCCGGAAGGCTCAGGGACGCCCTTGACGCAGTCCGCCTCACGGGGCACGACCAATCGGACCAGGGGTTCCTCGACGCCTGCGACCTCATTCTGGAGGCCATCGGTATGTTCGGCCAGGGTCCGGACCTGCAGCAGTCCTTCCTTTCGGCCCTGAAGTCCTTCAGGAAGTTCGGCCGGGCCCAGGAGGCCCTGTTTCCCTTCAGGCACGCCACCTCCGCCATCGGACGGTTCTTCTATGAGCCCGGCATGGAACGCAGGGATCCAGGCATGCCCTCGGACCTCTCCGGGATCGTCCACGCAGGGACCGGGGAAGACCCCTATTGCCGTGGCGGGTATTCGCTCTTTGTGCCGGAAACCTACGACCCGGCCCACGCCTGGCCCCTGGTGGTGGCGCTGCACGGTGGGTACGGCCACGGCAGGGACTTCCTGTGGGTCTGGCTGCGGGAGGCGCTCAGCCGCGGGTTCGTGCTCATGGCGCCCACCTCCACGGGCAGGACCTGGTCCATCGGCCGGATCGAGGACGATGCCGCGGCGCTCACGGGCAATATCGAGGAGGTCTGCTCGCGGTTCGCCATCGATTGCGGACGGATCCTGCTCACCGGCATGTCCGACGGCGGCACCTATTGTCTGGGATACGGCCTGACAGAGCAGTGCCCTGCCGCGGCCATCGCGCCGGTGTCCTGCGTGCTGCCTCCCGTGGATCTCTGCCGGGCCCCGGCCCGGCGCATCTGCTGGGTGCATGGCGCCCAGGACTGGATGTTCCCGCTTTTCAGGGCCGAGCAGGGTTGCAGGGAGCTGTCCAAGGCCGGTGCGGACGTGAGGCTCCGGGTGATCCCGGATCTCTCCCACGCATACCCGCGCGAGGAGAACCATGCCATCCTCAAGTGGTTCGACCCGACGCTCCCGGGGCAGGACCCCTCGTGACATGGGCTTCACCCGGGTCACGGTCCTGTGGGTCCCGGATGAACGCGGACAAATGCTGCCCGTATCCTTCACCCTTAAGGGCATGACCGTGGAGGTGGCCTCGGTCCTGGACCGCTGGTACGAGGGCGGCACCCCGGGCAGGCCGGAGGTCGCGTACTTCAAGGTCGCAGGGCGCGATGGCAGGATGTTCATCCTCCGCCATGCAACGGTCTTCGATGCCTGGGGGGCGTGCGGGGTGGATTGATGGTCTGCAGCGCCGGCTTGCATGAAGCCTTCACATGAGCCATATAGGGGGAATGGAAAGAGCGCTGCACGACATCAAGTCCTTGGAGGCCTGCTCCAAGTCAGGTCACGGCTCATGCCGCAGGGAAAGGATGCCATGACGGAGCTCCTCACCATCTTCATCACCTCCTTCTTCATCGCCTTTTCCGGCGCCGCCATGCCCGGTCCCCTCATGACCGCCACCATCAGCGAGAGCGCCCGCAGGGGGCCCCTTGCCGGGCCTGTCATGATGGTCGGGCACAGCCTGCTGGAACTGGGCCTTGTCTCCCTGCTCATGCTTGGCCTGGCGCCCTTTCTGAAGCAGGACTGGGTCTTTGCAACAATCGCCGTGGGTGGTTCGCTCATGCTCGCCGGCATGGCCGTATCCATGCTCCGGGCCATCCCCCGGCTCCATATCCGCCTCGACGAGCAGACAGGGCCCGGGGCCGGCCTGGTGTCCGCCGGGATCCTGCTCAGCCTGGCGAATCCCTACTGGACCCTCTGGTGGTCCACCATCGGGCTGACCTACATCCTGTACAGCGCACGGTTCGGCGTGGCAGGGGTGGCCTTTTTCTTCGTGGGCCACATCCTGGGCGATCTCACCTGGTACAGCGCCATCTCGTTCGCCGTGGGCAAGGGGAGGCGCTTCCTGGACGACCGGCACTATCGCGCCGTCATCGGGGTGTGCGCGGTGTTCCTGCTGGCGCTGGCAGGCTACTTCGCCTGGAGCGGGGTGAGCAGGGCCCTTGCCCTGTGACGCGAGGAGCGGTTGTTTTCCTGCGCGATGAGCCCTATTCTTCTGAGTAAAACAAGGGGACGGAGGTGTGGCATGAAAGACAAGGCGCAGGCCTGTGTGCTGGCATCATTCGCGGGCGATGCCCTGGCGCTCGGCGCCCACTGGATCTACGACACGGGCAGGATCGCCCGGGACTTCGGACGCATGGATACCTACCGTGACCCTGCCGGAGACTCGTACCACCCCACGAAGAAGCAGGGGGAATTCACCCACTACGGTGACCAGGCCCTCGTGCTGCTGGAGTCGCTGGCGGCCTCCCGCGGATTCGATGCACAGGACTTCTCAAGACGCTGGCAAAAACTCTTCGACGGGTATGCGGGATACCGCGACCAGGCCACCAGGGCCACCCTGGAGAACCTCTCGCAGGGGAAACCATTCCGGGAGGCGGGTTCAAGCTCCAACGACCTCTCGGCGGCGGTGCGCATCGCCCCGCTGGTGTATACCCTGCGCGGGGATGAAGATGCCCTGGTGAAGGCGGCTCGTGTCCAGGCCAGCCTGACCCATACGGACGCGCTCACCGTGGATGCCGCGGAATTCCTCGCCCGGGCGACCCTGCGGGTGCTCGGGGCTGCGTCGCCGGTGTCCGCCATGCAGGAGGTGATCCGCGATCGCTTTGCAGGAACCGAGGTGGAGCATGCCGTGCACAGGGGCCTGGACTCCTGCTCCCAGGAAAGCATCGCGGCCGTCAAGGCCTTCGGCCAGGACTGCCACAGCCCGCACGCCCTGCCCGCCGTGGTCCACCTCGTCTGCGCCCATGAGGGAGACCTGCGGGGGGCCCTCATCACGAACGTCATGGCGGGCGGCGACTCGGCCGCCCGGGGAATGGCCGTGGGCATGGTGCTGGGAGCGCACCTGGGCATGCACGCCATACCAGGGGAATGGATACAGGGCCTGAAGCGGAGACAACTGATCGAGGCGCTGCTCGAAAGGATCGGCTGAGCGGGTCTTCCGGCGTGAACAGGAAGGCGAACCTCACCGCCGATCCGGTCCCTTCCCTCATCAGGCACCTCGCCGTGCCGGTGAGCGTGGGATTCTTCTTCAACACCATGTTCAACGTGGTGGACACCTTCTATGCAGGGCTCATATCCACCCAGGCCCTGGCCGCCCTCTCGCTCTCGTTCCCGGTGTTTTTCATCGTCATCGCGCTGGCAGGGGGCGTGTCCACCGGCACCACGGCGCTCATCGCCACCTCGCTGGGCGCAGGGGACGAGCGCACTGCCCGTACCATGGCCGTTCAGGGAGTGGTCTTCGGCCTGCTGCTGTCAGTCCTCATCACGGCCCTCGGCCTTGCCGTATCCCCGGCGCTCTTCACCCTGCTCGGCGCCTCGGGGCAGTACCTGGAGATGAGCGTGGCGTACATGGACACGATCTTCGCAGGTGCCGTGTTCTTCGTGCTCAACAACATGCTCAATGCCGTGCTCAACGCCCAGGGCGACACGCGGCCGTTCAGGAACTTCCTTGTCATGTCCTTCTTCCTCAACTGCATCCTGGACCCCTGGTTCATGTTCGGGTGGCTCGGCTTCCCGGTTATGGGGGTGCGGGGCGTGGCCCTGGCCACCGTGGCGTGCCAGGTGGCGGGGTGCGTGTACCTCGGCTCATGTGTGGCGCGCACCGATCTCATGTGCAGGGACTGCATCAGGGAGATCGTCCCGGATCCCAGTGCGATGGGGGAGATCGTGAAGCAGGGCCTGCCCACTGGCCTCAACTTCATCACCGTGGGCCTGGGGGCATTCGTCATCACCTACTTCATCAGTTCCTTCGGAGCCCATGCAGTGGCGGCCTACGGGGTGGCGCTCCGCGTGGAGCAGATCATGCTGCTGCCCTCCATCGGGCTGAACGTGGCCACCGTGACGCTCGTGGCCCAGAACAACGGGGCGCGCATGTTCGCGCGGGTCTTCGAGACGGTCCGTGCCGCCCTGGCCTATGGAGGGGTCTTCATGACGGCGGCCGGGGTCGTGCTCTTCGTGCTGGCAGGGCCGCTCATGCGGATCTTCACCAAGGATGCGGCGGTGGTGGAGATCGGGACCATGTATCTGCGCATCGCGGCGTTCCTCCTGTACGCCTATGTGGTCCTGTACGTGAATGTGGCGGCCCTGCAGGGCGTCAAGCGACCCGGCTATGGCCTGTTCATCGGCCTGCTGCGCCAGATCGCCCTGCCGCTGGTCGTGTTCCCGCTGTTCACCAGGACTCTCGGCCTCGGGCTTGCCGGCATCTGGTGGGGCATATTCTGCATCAACTGGTGCGCTGCCGCCTTCACCTGGGGGTACACGAGGCTCCTTCTCAGGAGGCTCCTGGTCAGCGGGCAGGCCTGAAGGCACTGATTGCTTCATGACACGGGACCGAAAATGCGCTATAGCTGTGGTCCGGACATGCGTTGTCCACGGACCCTGTGCAGAAGGGTTCTCCGCACCATCAATCGAGAGCAGGAGGGGATCATGTTGAATGAACGGATTGAAGAGGGGATCATCATAGCAACGTTCGACAATGGAAAGACCAACACCATCACCCTGGAGGTGCTCAGGAAGCTCAGGGAGGTTGTGAAGAAGGCCAATGAAGACGACTCCGTCAAGGGCATCATCCTCACCGGCGCGGGCAGGATCTTCTGCAGCGGGTTCGACCTCCCCATGTTCCTCGGGTTCAAGAACGTGGACGAGATCGTGGAGTTCTTCCACGAGGAGGAGGAGATCCTCCTGGAGCTGTTCCTGTGCAAAAAGCCCGTGGTCTCGGCCATGAACGGCGCGGCCGTGGCGGGCGGGCTCATCTTCGCCATGGCCACGGACTACCGCATCGTGAAGAACCACCCCAAGATCACCATCGGCATGTCCGAGATCAAGATCGGCCTGCCGCTCTCCATGGCCCAGTCGGGCATCATGCGGTTCGGCTACGACAGCGACAAGAAGTTCCGCGACATGCTCTACTTCGGCAGGATGCTCGACATCAACGCCGCCAGGGATCACGGCATCGTGGACGAGATCGTGGAGGAGGACCAGCTGATCCCCCGGGCCAAGGAGGTCGTCAAAGCCTGGATCGACAACCCGGGCCGGGCCTTCATCAAGCTCAAGGAGGGCCTCAAGAAGCCCGTGGCGGACAGGATCAGACAGCGCATCGCCACCGAGGACTGGCAGGGAAGCCTGAACTGCTTCTTCCAGAAGGACGTGCGGGGGGCCCTGGAGTTCGTCCTGTCCATGATGAAGTGATTATCCCGGGGCATGGCGTGAGGTCCCCTGCCCCAAGACCCGCATTCCCCCATGATACGGATCGCAGCGGACATCTTCATCGACGAGGAGGACCTCCACTGGTCCTTCGTGCGCTCCGGCGGCCCGGGAGGACAGAACGTCAACAAGGTGTCCACCGCTGTCCAGCTCAGGTTCAACGCCGCCGCCTCCCGGGCCCTCCCGGAAGACGTGAGGCGACGTCTCATCGCATTGGCAGGGAAAAAGGCCACAGACCAGGGTGAGATCGTCATCACCGCGCGCACCGAGCGGTCCCAGGAGCGCAACCGGCAGGAGGCGCTTCAGAGGCTGGGGGCGCTTATCGAAAAGGCCCTCGTCAGGCCCAGGCACAGGATAAAGACCAGACCCAGCGCCACGGCGAGAGAAAAGAGGCTCTCCTCCAAGCATATCAGGGCCAAGACGAAAACCATGAGGCGCACCGGTGCGGGCGATGAATGAGGGGAACAATCGTATCCGCTGGACTTGAGAAGTCCCCGTCATTCCTCTATGCAGAGAGCACCTTGTGCATGGCCTGGGAGAGCACGTGCAGGGTGTAGGGCTTCTGGACAAACCCCTGGACCCCGAGCTCGAGCACGGACTCCACCCGCTCGTCCTGCTTGAACCCCGAGCTGAACAGGACCTTCACTTCCGGGTCGATGGCCTTGATCTCCTGATAGGTTTCCTTCCCGGACATCCTGGGCATAATCATGTCCAGCAGGACCGCCCGGATCTCCTTGTGGCGCTCACGGAAGATCCGGAGCGCCTCCTCGCCGTCGGATGCCAGGATCACCGAGTAGCCGCACTCCTCGAGGATCGCCCGGGCGGTCTCCCGGATCATGTCCTCGTCGTCCACCACCAGGACGAGCCCCTCGCCGCGGGGGACCTCCTGGTCCGTCTCGGTTCCGGCGGCAGCGGCTTCTTCCTCGAACACCGGCAGATACACGTTGAACGTGGACCCGATGCCCGGCTCGGAGTAGACGTCGATGAACCCGCTGTGCTGCTGTACGATGTTGTACACCATGGCAAGCCCGAGCCCGGTCCCCTTGTCCCTGTCCTTGGTGGTGAAGAAGGGGTCGAAGATCTTGGC
>CAZNGL010000098.1:0-10813 GCA_964572405.1 uncultured Bacteriovoracaceae bacterium | reverse complement strand
CCGGTTCCGGAAGGAGCCCCTGTCGCACATAGTACCGGATGGTGGAAGGGGCCACGCCGCTCTTCTTGGAAATCTCGCCGATCTTCAGCCCCATGGACCGCTCCTTTTAAGCGTGAAGTTAAACTATAAGATGGGTTCTATAGACCATTCCTTCTTGCCTGTCAAAGGTGAGATTTGCGCGGAAGCCACCCGGGGTGGATACGATATCTCATGCCCTGGAAAGAGCCTGCCGGAGGAAGGGCCTCCGTATCGCGGCGCTTCGTCGAGGCCTTCTCACCGTTTCCGGTAATGGTTCAAGGCCTCCGGGATCATGGCCTGCAGGTTGCGGATGCGGTTCTCGTCCGTGGGGTGGGTTGAGAGGAACTCGAGCTTGGTGCCCTGCTTCGACCCCTTCATCATGCGCTCGAAGAAGCCCGTGGCATCCCGGGGATCATAGCCGGCCTTCGCCATGAGCGTCAGCCCGATCCTGTCCGCTTCGTACTCCTGCTGTCGGCTGAAGGGCAGTGCCACCCCCACGGTGGTGGCAATGCCGTACCCGGCGTTGATGGCCTCCACCGCGGCAGGACTCCTGCTGGCGATGGCGATGTTGAGGCCCTGCTGGCCCAGCTGGAGGAGGAGCTGCTGGCTCATCCTCTCTCCTCCGTGGCGTGCGATGACATGGCCCACCTCGTGGGCGAGCACGAAGGCGAGGCCGGCCTCTGTCTGGGTGTAGGGGAGGATCCCCGTGTACACGGCGACCTTGCCGCCCGGCAGGGCAAAGGCGTTCACGGTCTTGGGACTGTCTATCACGGCGAATTCCCATGCGTATCCCGGTTTGTTGGAGACTGCTGCTATGCGGGACCCCACCTGTTTCACCAGGGCATTGGCCTTGGGGTCTGTGGAGAGCTTTTCTTTCTTGAGCACATCCTGGTACGCCTTGATGCCCAGGGCCGTTTCCTCCGACTCGGAGATCAGGAGGATCTGCTGCCTTCCGGTGTAGGGGGCAGTGGCGCAGCTGGAAAGGAACCACATGACTGATATGAGGGCCAGCAACAGGGAAATTGGCGCGGACATTCTATGACGGGTAATGCACATCGGGCTTCCTCCTCTTCAGGTGGAATGCGTGGTCCAGTGTACTCAAACCTGTGCTCCATTTCAACCCTTCCATGTCCAGGGGGCACGCTTTCCTTGGCCGGACAATATGATACGGAAGGGACTACGGCACCAGCCGGTATCCCTTGCCCCTGATGCTGATGATGTGTTCCGGTTTGGACGGATCCTGCTCTATATATCTCCTGATCCGGGAAATGAAGGTATCCACGGTCCTGGTTTCGATATCCGGGTCGAGCCCCCACACGTTCTTGAGGAGCTCGGCACGCGTCACGATGCGGCTCTGGTGGAGGGTCAAATACTGGATGAGGTTCGCCTCGTGGGGGGTGATCCGGGATATCGCCCCATTTTTATCTGTAATTTCAAGGGTATTGAAATCCACCCGGGTGCCGCCGATCTGCAGGACGTCTTCCGGTTTATACCACTGGTAGCGGTCCAGCATCCTGCGGACCCTGAGCAGGAATTCCTCGAGGTGGAAGGGCTTGGTGAGGTAGTCATCGGCGCCGGCCTTCAGACCCTCCACCTTCTCGTCCACGCTCGAGCGTGCCGTGAGGATGAGCACGGGCAGCTTCAGGTTCTCCCCCCTGATGCGGCGCAGTGCCTCCACGCCGTCCATGCCGGGGAGCATGAGGTCGAGCACCACCAGGTCCGCACTGGCGTTGTCGAGGATGGAGAGGCCGTCCTCGGCGCTCGCCGCGTGGATCACCTCGTAGCCTTCTGCCTCGAGATTGATCCTCAGCCCCAGCGCCAGGGCCTGGTCGTCTTCGATGATGAGGATGCGCCACCTGATGGTCATGGTCGTGCCAGGGGGAGGCGGATGCTGAAGGACGTCCCCTCGCCCAATGTCGATGATTTCACGTGAATCGTTCCTCCGTGTGCCTTGATGATCCCCTTCACCACGTACAATCCCATCCCCGTTCCGGAACTCCAGAGGCTCACCGCGTCCGGCAGTCTCTTGAACATCTTGAAGATGTCACGATACCGATCCTTGGGTATGCCTATTCCTGTATCAGAAAATTCGATGAATGCCCACCCCGCATCCTTCCACACCCTGATATCAACCCTGGGCGAGGATGTTGCATAATGGAGCGAATTCTCCATGAGGTTGGAGAAGACCATGTCCAGCGCCACGGCGTCAGCAGCGATGGAGATGTCGTCGTCTGGGGCATGGAGCTGCACGTGCATGTCCTTGAGGAACACCTCGTTCCGGTCCAGAAAATCAGATACGAGCCGGGGTACCGAGGTGACGGCGAAGGTGTAAGGCCTACGGCCGGAACTCAGCCGGGCGCTTTCAAGGAAGTTGTAGACAAGAGACTTTAACCGTTGGTTCACGATCACCATGCCCTGGAGGAGTTCGGTCTTCGTCTTTTCCGGCAGGTCGCGCTTCAGGATGGTTTCGAGGTAGAGCTGCATGGTGGCTATGGGGGTTTTGAAGGCATGGGTGACGGACTGGACGATGTGCATCTGTGTCCTCATGAGGGTGAGCTGCTTCTGGTAGAGGATGAAGAGGACATAAATACCTGCCAGGACCATGGTGAAGAGGATGGATACCTCCACGATGACCACCACGTCCCATACCCCAACCTGTTCCATGCGGATGTGGCGGTATTGGACATACCCCACCACCAGCATGATCACGATGATGAGCCAGGCGACCTGGATGGTTATGAGGATGAGGATGGTGGGCCACCGCTTGGGCTGTTCCATGATTATCCGCTCATATCACTGTGCCGCTGTGGAATCCAAGGGGAATTCCTCCGGACGATGGTTCAGGGGTCGCCGCCGGCCATCTCCCCGGTGAGGGAATTGGGGTTTGCCCGGATGACCCGGACAGGCACCGTTTCCCCCACAAGGGTACTTTCCCCCGGGAAGTTCACGATGACGTTGTGGGTTGTCCTCCCGTGGACCTGATCAGGATGCTTGCGGCTGATCCCATCCACCAGGACATCGTAGACCGCCCCTGTGCGGCGCTGGTTGTTCTCCAGGGTGATCTCCTTCTGGAGCGACTGGAGCGTGCCGAGTCGCTCCTCCTTGACCTCGGCCGGGACGCTGTCCGGGAGGTCCGCAGCTGCGGTCCCCGGCCTGAGAGAGTACTTGAACGAGTACAGCACATCGAACCGGACCGTCCGGATGAGGGAAAGGGTATCCTGGAAGTCCCGCTCCGTCTCGCCGGGGAAGCCCACCATCACGTCCGCGCTGAAGGCGATGTCCGGCCTTGCGTCCCTGAGCCGGGAGATGAGGTCCAGATAGGAGCGGCCTGTATAATGCCGGTTCATGGCCGAGAGCACCCGGTCCGATCCCGACTGGAAGGGCAGGTGTATGTGGCTGCACAGGGCGGGAAGGTCCCTGAAGCACGCAATGAGATCGCTGCTCATGTCCTTGGGGTGGGAGGTGGTGAAGCGGACCCGCTCGATGCCCTGGATGTCCTGGATGGAGCGCAGCAGGTCCGGGAAGCTCATGCCCCCCCGGTAGGAGTTGACGTTCTGCCCCAGCAGGAATACCTCCTTGACATTGCGGGAGGCGTGGATCTGGATCTCCTGGATGATGCTTCTGCAATCCCTGCTGATCTCCGGTCCCCGCACGTACGGAACGATGCAGTACGAGCAGTAGTTGTCGCAGCCCTGCATGATGTTGATGTATGCACGATGGGGCTGGTCGGAAGCCCCGCTTCCGGGCACGATGTCCATGAAGGGGATGCAGCGGGCGAACGCGGTTTCCACCACAGGGGTGCCGGATGCCAGCACTTGCCCGACGAGATCGGGAAGGCGGTGGAGCTGGTGAGTTCCAAGCACGATGTCCACAAAGGGCATGCGCTCCCTGATACGCAGGCCTTCCTGCTGGGCCACGCAGCCGGTGACTGCTATGATGAGGGAAGGGTTCCTCTCCTTGTGGGCCTTGAGTCTTCCCAGACTGCTCATCGCCTTCTCGTGGGCCTTCTGACGCACCGAGCAGGTGTTTATGATGATCACATCCGCATCCCTGGTCTGCCGGGCAGGGGTGAACCCCCGGTCCATGAACTCTGAATACATCTTCAGGCTGTCCAGGTCGTTCATCTGGCACCCATAGGTGAAAATCTTGACGCGGTTCGGCATGAGCCCCTCCATAGCGTTCCCGTATGGGGGGAGTCAAGGGGATCGGGAGGAAGGTGTGGCCTTTCGGGGCAATACCCTATTGAAATGCCTCTGACCAGCCGATAAGGTATGGTGAGTTCTGTCAAAAAGGAGACCTGGATGAACACGAGGGGCTTTTCTCTTATGGAAGTCATGGTAACCGTGGTGATCGTGGCCATTATTGCAGCCATCGCCATCCCGTCCTATACGGGATACATGAACAGAACACGCAGGGCAGATGCCGTCACGGCCCTGGAGACCGTGGCCCTGTATCAGGAAAAGGCCTTTGCGGAGACCAACTCCTATGAGAGCCTGGCGGATCTCATCGCGCACCGCGGTCTTCCGGACCCCAATGCCGACGGCAACAGGAACTATAATATTGCAGTCAATCCACTTGGCACCTATGCCCAGGGATTCATCGCCGTTGCAAGCCCCATCAACAAGCAGGCGGGCGACACCTACACCTTTGCCATCGATTCCAACGGGAACCGGGGCACTTTCAATGCAGGGGCGGTCCAGGCGAACACCGACCTCTGGAACAGCCTGAGATAACAGCCCGTCAGGACATGAAGCGCACCCTTGACCATAGGCTGCTGCATGTGACCGTGCCCTCCCTGTGCGCGCTCCTGGTGCTCCTCTCCGGCTGCGCCCTCGTAAGGCCGGTCCGCCACTTCGAAGAGGCCACGCCCGTGGACTGGGGACTTGCAGGCGCGTACCTCAGCACTGCGGTGGTCGTGCCGTTCGATGCGAAGGAATCCGGCCAGTGGGGAACCTATGCGGCTGACCGGCTGGCTGCCCATCTCAGGGAGACGGGCGCGTTCAGGAAGGTCGTGGTCTCCGGGGAAGGCGGCCAGCAGGCGGGTTATATCGTCCGGGGGAGCATCGATCATCTCTTCTATGGGGGAGACACGGGGCCGACGGAGGTGTTCCTGAGCGTGCAGGTGGTGGGCGCATCCGACTCAAAGGCGCGTTTCCAACGCACCGCCAAGGCATCGTTGAGAAAAAGCGCCTTCCACATGGTATGGCTGCGCAGCGTTCCCGTGGACCAGCCCTATCTGGAAGAGGTGCTGAGCGGCATGCTGAAGCACATAGGGGACGATATTGCGTCAAGGACCCTTTCACCAGCGGTACAGAACCCCTGAATCGGACAGCAGGTAGACAGGTCCCTCGGTGCTGGCAACGGACCTGGTGATGGTGACCGTTTCCAGCCCGGGCACCACGTGCCAGACGCTTCCGTCCCACCAGTATTTTCCGCACCAGATGTTCCCCGCTATGTCCACATCCAGGCTGTCCGCAACGGCCTGCGGCTGGGCGGCCAGCGGCCCGCCGGGCTCGTGGACCACGTTCTCGAAGGTGCTGGAGAGGATCATCTCCACGGACCCGTAGCATACCTGTTTCCCCGATGTCCTCTGGATCACCGACCATATGCCGGTTATGGACTCTCCCTTGTCCAGGGCGAGGACCGCCGTGGTGTTCCCCTCGAAGAGGGGGTGTTTCGTGTAGCCGGTGAGCCGGTACAGTCCTGACTCCGAGGCCGCGTAGACGTAATCCGGGCCCTCAGCCAGGGCGTTCACCTGGATAGGCAAGTAGTTCGTCCAGGTTTCACTGGTGGCGTCGTAGGTTGACAGACCATTGCTTGTTCCCACCCAGAGGACGGCATTGTCGTATACCACGTCCAGGGCCAGGGCGTTGATGAATGCGTTGTTGAAACAGGTCTTGCAGGTCAGGGTGTAATCTTTGGACCCGGCGAGCACGGTGATGCCGCTGCCCGGCGCATCCACGCCCCAGAGGGTGTAGAGTCCCGTGGCCGAGTCTATCCTTCCCAGCATGGTGAAGAAGTTCTTGCTCCAGACGCTCTCCTCGTTGGCCTGGGTGGAGATGAACCTCAGCATGCCGTCTCTCACCGATACCCACACGCCACCGAGTTTTGAGTCGGACTGCTTGGCCAGGGCGATGACCGGGTTGTCCGTTCCCGCCAGGTCCTGTTCCAGGGCACGAGGACTGACCTCCACGGTGAAGGTGTGACTTGACCGGTTGTCGTCCCTGTCCTCTACCGTGCAGGTCACGGCATAGCTGCCGGTGGTGTCCGGCGCTGTCCAGTACACGCTGTACGGTGCGTATTCGTTCTCTTCGAGCGTTCCCCCGGTGGCAGTCCAGGTGTAGGTCATGGGAGGGTTGTCCGTGACGGAGTAGACCTTGGCGAAAACCCTCTGTCCTGCTACGACGGTGTCGTCGGTTATGTAGGTGTCCGACAGTTCAGGATTCGTGGCAGTGCATCCGAGGAACAGGAAACAGGCCAGGCATGCATAGATGAACTTTTTCAAAAGCACCTCCGGAGACTTTCACCCCCGTGATCTACCAGATCCGGCCGGTGAGCGCAAGATGGCCGAAGGCCTTGAGAGATTGTCTTTTCAGACATGAGTTGGTATGATCCCCCAGGGTTCTGTCGGGGTTCGCGCATCAAATGCATGTCCAGCCCCCGGCGCAGGTCCAAGGTCTTGAAAAGGAGCTCGTATGATACTGGGGATAGATGTGGGCGGAACGCACACCGATGCGGTCTGTCTTCGGGGAGCACAGATCCTGTCTTCGGCCAAGACCGTGACAGGTCAGGATCTGGTCGGGTCCATCCTGGAGGTAGTGGAAAGACTCCGCATCGAGCCCGGCGGGGTCCAGCGGGTCGTCCTGTCCACCACGCTCTCCACCAACGCCATCGTGGAGAGGAAATACGCCAGGACCGGCATGATCTGCTCGGCAGGCCCCGGCATCGACCCGAGGAGCCTCTTCCTCGACGATACCTTTCACCTCGTGCAGGGCGCCATCGACCACCGGGGCAACGAGTACGTGCCTCTGGACAGGGACGAGGTGCTCGGCGCGTCGCGTCGCCTGCGGGATGCCGGGTGCAGCGGCGTGGGGGTGGTGTCCAAGTTCTCGGTGCGCAACCCCGCTCATGAGACCGCCATTGCGTCCCTGATCAGAGATGACTTCCAACATGTCTGTCTCGGCCATACCATGAGCGGCAGCCTGAATTTCCCCCGCCGCCTTCACACGACCTACTTCAACACGGCGGTCATGCCGGTACAGGAGCGTTTCGTAGCCGCGGTCAACCAGGCCCTCGAGCGCCTGGGCATACGCTCCCCGATCTTCTTCCTCAAGGCCGACGGCGGGACCTACACCGCGGCTGCCGCCGGCAGGGTGCCCGTGGAGACCATCCTGTCCGGACCGGCGGCGAGCATGATGGGGGCCGTGGCGCTGTGCTCGGCGCCGGGCCCATGTGCCTTCGTGCTCGATGTGGGCGGCACCACCACCGATATTGGTATCCTCGTGAACGGGATCCCCATCTTGGAACGCGCCGGTGTGGACATCTGCGGCGTCAGGACCCTGGTGCGGGGGCTCAAGGTGATATCGGTGGGTGCCGGGGGAGACTCGTGTGCATGCGTCGAACAGGGTGGGCTCAGGGTCGGACCGAACAGGGACGGCGCACCGGCCTGCATGGGCGGACCTTCCCCGACTCCCATGGACGCATGCTCCGTGCTCGGCGAGTTCGACCAGGGAGACGCGCAGATGGCAGCTCGGGCACTCTCTTCCCTTGCCGGTGCCATGAACGTTGACGTCCCAGAGGTCGGCCGTCAGATCGTCAGGTGCATGGTGAACACCATCAGGGACAGGGCCATGGCCTTTCTGGACGAGGTGAACAGCCATCCGGTGTACACCATCCACGAGATGCTCCATCCCGAAGTGGTCAAACCCGGGAAGGTGATCCTCATCGGCGGCCCTGCATCCATCCTGAAGCCGTACATCGCGGAGGCCTTCGGCATGCCGTGCGAGGTGCCGGAGCACGCCATGGTGGCGAACGCCCTGGGCGCAGCCCTCGCGAGGACCACGGCACAGATCACGCTGCATGCGGACACCCAGATGGGCAGGCTGTTCTGCCCCGAGCTCCACATGGAGCAGGAGGCCCCGAGGACCATGGGCATGGAGGACCTCAAGGCCCTTGGCCTGGCAGCCATCAGGGACAACGCCGTCCTCCTGGGCCTGTCCGACGCGTCGGAGGCATACGTGACCGAGGAGCAGTGCTTCACCATGGTGCGCGGGTTCTCCACCGTGGGCAGGAACATGAGGGTCAGGATCCAGACCATGCCCGGAGTCCTCGGTGAATGGAGGCAGCCATGATGAGGGCCAAGAGGAAGACCGGGCTGATCTTCTTCCCGGCATACGACTGGGAGATCTCGCCGACCCATCCGGAGCGCAAGGAGCGGCTCCTCTACACCCAGGACCAGGTCCTGGAGGAGGGCATCCTCGACATCGAGGGCATCAACGAGTTCAAGGCGGGCCTTGCCGAGGAGCACGACGTCACCAGGGTCCATTTCTGCGTGCCCGACGTGGAGTCCCGCATCACCCCCTCTCACACCGTGTCCGCGGGGGGGTGCATCGAGGCGGCCCGGCTCGTGCTTGAAGGGACCGTGGACAACGCCTTCGCCCTGGTGAGACCGCCCGGCCACCATGCCATGCGCGTCGTCCAGGGCGCCCGGGGGTTCTGCAACATCAACATCGAGGCGATCATGATCGAGTGGGTGAGGAGGCACCACCCGAGGATCAGGAAGATCGCCGTCGTGGACACCGACTGCCATCACGGCGACGGCACCCAGGACATTTACTGGCACGACCCGGACGTGCTCTACATCTCCATCCACCAGGACGGAAGGACCCTGTATCCGGGCTCCGGGTTCCCTGCCGAATACGGCGGGCCCAACGCATCCGGCCTCACCCTGAACATCCCCCTGCCGCCCAACACGAGCGACGAGGGCATCCTGTGCGCCATGGAGCGGGTGGTGCTCCCGGTGCTGGATGAATTCAAGCCGGACCTCGTCATCAACTCCGCCGGGCAGGACAACCACTACACCGATCCCATCACCAACATGGCCTTCACCGCGCTCGGTTATGCAAGGCTCAACGAGATGCTGAACCCCCACGTCTGCGTGCTGGAGGGGGGATACTCCATCGAGGGTGCCCTGCCGTACGTCAACACCGGGATCATCCTGGCCCTGGCCGGAGTAGACTACTCCCACATCCACGAGCCCGACTACGATCCCGATCGCCTCCGGCAGGACCCCCGCGTCACGGAGTACATCGAGCGACTGTGTGACCAGATATTCACCCTGTGGAGGTCCAGGGGGCAGCTGCGGCCTGAAGCGAGGCCCTTCGTGGAGCGCTCGAGGAGCATCTACTACGACACGGACGGCATCTCGGAGAACCAGCAGGAGGTCTTCCGGTACTGCAGCGAGTGCCCCGGTACGTTCAGGATCGACTCCGCTGCATCCACCGGGTATCGCATCCTGGGCATACACCTTCCCCACGGCGCCTGCGGCGCATGCAGGGATCAGGCCATGGAATGGTTCGACCACCCTCGGGGCGGCTATTATGCGGTGTACCTGCAGGACATGGATCAGGATCTCTACACCGTCAGGAAGGAATGATGCTGAGGAGGAAGAAGAAGGTGGCCCTCGCCCTGGGGGCCGGGGGTTCCCGGGGGCTTGCGCACATCGGCGTGATCCGGGCATTGAAGGATGCCGGGATCCCCATCGACTGCATCGCTGGCATCTCCTTCGGCTCCATCATCGGGGCGATGTACTCGCTGTACCTGGACATCGACGAGGTGGAGAAGCGGCTGCGCGAATACATGGAATCCCCCCTGTTCCAGGAGACCATGCACGACATGGAGCTCCCTGATTCCGACAAGTCCCGGTCCTTCCTCGAGCAGATCCAGGCAACCATCAAGCAGGGGTACTTCTATACCCGCGCCCTGTGGAGCAAATCCTTCGTCACACCCGAGACCTTCGTGCTCCACATGAAGTCCCTGGTGGGTGACAAGACCTTTGCCGACCTGCGGCTCCCCTTCAAATGCGCCAGTGTCGATCTCGTCTCGGGCGAGCCCATCATCTTCACCGAGGGTGACCTGTACCGGGCCATCACGGCGAGCAGCGCCACGCCGGGGTTCTTCCCGCCCGTGCGACTCCACGGCATGCACCTGGTGGATGGCGGGGTTGCGGAGATGATCCCCTTCTATACGGCAAGGACCTTCAACCCGGATTACATCATCGGGGTGGATGTCACGCGCAGCATAGACCCCATCGATGCGGAAGAGGACATCCACCACAGTCTGGACGTGGTCTTCAGGGCCTATGACATCTCCAAGGAGTACATGAACATCTACCTCGCCAGCAAGATGGACTGCATCATCAGACCCCCCATTGGATCTTACCCATGGTCGGACTTCGCGCATTTCGACCTGTTCGTGGAGGAAGGGTACAAGGCTGCCATGGAAAAGGTAGCTCAGATCAGGAAGCGCGTGTTCTGGGTCTGGCTCTGACCCCTGTTCGCGGAAGCTCACTGTTCTGTCCTCCCATCCCAGGGGGGCATATCTGTGAAAAGGAATCATCACTAACCTGTCAATAATTTATAAAATTTATTCATGGTCTTTCCGCGTGGAACCTGCAAGAAATGAAGCCATAGCCCAGAACGAACAGGCACCATACACTACAATTTCAGGAGGCAGATCCCATGGGAATCAGGAAGATGTACGTGAAGAATCGGGACGTGTGCAAGGTGACCTTTTC